>JAUXAJ010000247.1 GCA_030620005.1 Promethearchaeota archaeon
TGGTTTAGAATTAATAAAATCTGGCGATCCGGACTTAATTGTTTTAGATATTCAGCTTCCTGAAATGAGTGGAATTGAAATTTGCACAAAACTTAGAGAAATTGATAAGTTTAAGAACATTCCGATTATTGCGGTTACTTCATTTGCCATGAAGGGAGATAAAGAGCAAATAATGCAAGCTGGATTTAACGAATACGTTTCTAAACCCATAAAAGTTGCTGAATTCAGAGAAATGGTCAATAAATACTTAAAGTAGTTTTTTTCAATTTTAAATAAAAAATAATCATGTATATAGAAGAATCTATTAAAAATTGTTCTCTTTCTTAAAAAATAATAATGTTAATAATGTTAAATTTGAATAATATCCACTTAATATTAAGAAAAAAGATATTACTTAGCCTAACTCATATTGTAAATAGTACTTTAATTTCTCAGATTTTTTATAATATTCTTTAGTGCCAGAATCTTCTCCAAGTTCAATACATAAATCAGCGATTTTATTAAAATTTTCAACAGTTTCATTAAAGGAACCTTCTCTTAAAAAGTTTGGGGCTTTATCTACTAATTCATCCCTTTCATATATGGGTTTTAATAACGGGGATATTTCAACACCTATCTCTAATACATCTGCAATGATTTTAATCATTTTATATCGATTTCCGGGTTCAATAGCTATCATTGAATACGCTTTCAATCATAAGATTCTCTCGATTTCCTCAACTTCTAAAGCGTTAAGCAAATCTTGTTTATTTCCTATAATTGCTGCTTGAGCATAAGACGCTTCTTCCTTTATTAACTCTAAAAAGTATTTATTCTTTTTGGTATTTTTAAGAGTTGAATCAGTTATTAGAAGTACAGCATCGCTCTCTCTAATTTATTTGTTCCAAAGAAAGCTAAATTGATCTTGACCTGCAAAATCCCACAGAAGAAACTCAAGTTTGCATATTTTAATAGTTGAAACATCTCCATTAATGGTTAGCTTTAAATCTCTGTGAATTGTGTCTAATATCGGATTTATAATTTAAAACATCGAAGGATTTAAATCTTTTTGAAGAATATCTGAAAACAAATTCAGAAATTTTTTTTTAACTTACATAATTCAGTTTTAATTCTATTAAATTCATCTGCTAATCCAGAAATTAATAAAAAAAGTAAATTAAATTCCTTATCAGCTAGAAATGATACTCTATATTTAGAATAATCATAATAACCAATATTATCTCCCAGTTTTGAAAATACTTCTTTTTTAAAATCAGGTATAATAGTTTTAAGATCCAAATTACTTAATGTCTTCCCATAATATCGTGATACCAAGAGTTCCTCATTTCAAATTACAAAGACCTGTAGCAACATAATCGCTTTCACTCTCTTTAGAAAAAAAATTTAACCCCTTTTATCGTTAAAGTTCCTTTATTTCTATTCCCTTGAATTAGACGATTCAGATTTCTGTTCTTTCACCTTAATCTTTGATTTTACGACAATTAATTTTTGTTTAATGAACGATACTATTTTTTTGATTAATTTTATTGACCATAATAATGAAGGATTACGAATTATTTGTTTGATTTGATAAATAAATTATAACCACCTTAAGAATGGAAATGAAAGAGTTATACTGAAAAATACCTTTAAATAGGAAACTCAGTCACTTATTTCTCTTAAATAACAAAAGAAAAAACTTAGGTACTAAATTCATTTAGTTCCCCACATACCTAGATTTTGAAGAGATTTGCGTTGAAAGAAGACAAGCATCCAGAAAGATTAAAGGAAAACATGAAAAGTAACAGAATGGAAAAAAACTTGTTTAAATTTGATAAATCAGATATGTTAGCGATTCAAGTAAAAAAAAGCATTCTTGAAGCTGTGAAAAAAAGCACGGAAAGGAGGAAAGAATGAAATGTTCAAGGCCGTTAGTTTGGTAGGGGATATTTCAAGAATTCTAAACTTGGACAATAAAATCAAGATAAAAACCATTTATTATTATGTTAATATTAGTAGTATTGAGGATATTGTTGATGATTGCTCGTTATTAGCTTTTTGCCTTTTTTTCACGATAAAAGAAGTGTTTAAAGTTCCTAGCGTCACGCTTGAAGATATTGCCCAAGCGTTTAAGTTTTTTGGATATAATATAAACGATTACTTAATCTTGAAACTAGAGAAAAAATATCGTGAAATTCTAATTAATGATTTGTGATAAAAACGATAGAATAGCGTGCTTTTCATGGCACAATGAAAAGCGATAAATAAACTAAACACCATTATAAAGAGATTAGAATGGAAAATACCGAAGATCCAGATGAATTCGCAGAATGGTTAAATTCGTTGACTATCTGGGAATTAAACGAGATATATTTAGAATACGCTAAAGAAATCAACCGAATAAGAAATTTATTATTGGAATCAACTCGATCCGAAGAAGATGACGAAAAATAACGATGATGAAGATCAATCAAACTTTTAAATGATATTTTTAAGATGTTGAAAAACAAAAACTTAAATAAAAGGAGGCTTCCGTCACCAAGACCTAAAACAAGGTCAAACCAATAGAGAAAGAGGAGCGCGAAATCAGAGCGTAAATTCAATTTACGCTAACCAAAAGACAAAAATCCAGGGCGATGACGGAAGCCATATTAAAAATTACTTTTTAGCCTTAAATTATTAAATCACTTGAAATTTATAAAATTTGTTTCAATAAATAAATAACGCAAATCTTTAGACTTTTACTGCATTTTAATCCGTTTTTGATTTGCAAAAACATCTTTTCGTCTCTTTAATTTAATAAATTTGAAATTTGTCCGGGTTTAAATATTTTTTTCAAGAACTGTTTATAAAAGTAAGGAAAACAGCATAGTTAAAATGAAACAAATAATAACTAAAAAAAATCTGAATCAATCTTTAGACTTTCTCACAGATATTAATTTTGATGAAGAAGATTATGAAAGGATATACGAAAAATTCAAAATTATTTTGGAAATTCCCGAAATTAAGAAGATTTTGAAAAATGTTTCAGGAATAAACGAGATTGAAACTGAAGGAGACTTTAAAAATATCTTGAAATATTTGATTGAAAAGATCAATGTGAAAGATTTGAATGAGATCCTTAAAAAAATAATTAAAAACGAAACCCTAATCGATTACATTCAGGATTTATTTCTGGAAAAATTATTATGAATTTTTTTTTTTTTTTCTAACACTCAAATGGTTTCAAGACTAACGATAATTACTAATTTTAATTGAAGAACAATTTCAAGTGACCGCAGTCGCGACTCTCGCGACTCTGTATTTTTACAAAAATGAGAGTGTTGTTGTTGTTTCTCATTAAAATCTTCGTCTATATGACTTCTATCAACATGTGGATCTTTATTTCTGATAGCGTTTTCAAGATGCAACCTAAAATTTTTATTTAAATATATTCGATCTAAACTCCCATTAAAAAAAAAATAGTATGGGGCAGTATCCCGAAAAACTTAAAATTAAACATGAGAGGTGTTGTATTTGAAAATTGATTAAATAGAAAAGATATTTCAAAAATGTACAGAGGAAGAATAATTTTAACAGTGAGCGTGGTGTTCTTGGTATTTTCGTATGAGACTAATTATTCTCAAAATGGTGATTTCATGGCTATATATCTTGACGATTTTTTCGATTTTTTGTTTAAATAAAAGGAGTTACGATCTATAATAAAAGTACAAGAGATGATGTAATGACGAGATATGACAACGATCAAGGCACACGTTCCATATATTGGTTTTTCTTTGGAATTTTAGCGTTTGCTGCGGTTCTCTTTCCGCTATTAGGAGCGAACTTCCGCTACCAATTAGGAACGGGGTTATCAGGCTTTTTTGACATCGTGCTCTCCACAATAGGCACGATCCTGATAACAATCGGGAGCATAACCCTCCTTTTTGGGGTCCTTTCCTTGCTGTGCGGGAGGTCATCTAAAGGAGTGACCATAATGCTTTCAGGTTTTTTTTTCATAATCATTGGATTCTTCTGCACGGGAGAGAACTTCTTGTTCTTCTTAGAAGGCAGCGACGCTCCTCCAAGACCAAGAGGATACAATTAAATTTTTTCACACTTTCTTTTTTTTTTCTCTCGAATTATAGCCAGCGGTTTACCAAACAAATTTTCATAGCAATGCTTTTAATAGATGCGAAAGTACTTCATTCCGTAGTAAGGACCGCAAATTGCTACAATGATGAAAGACACCACGATTATTTTATAGAAACCTGACCTTTGCCTGTTACCCGCCAATGAGGCACCAAGAACTCCGAAGATCAAGCCTAAGATCCCTAACATCGACCCTACCGCCATTAAAAACTCGAACGCTTCTCTTACCAGACCGAAATAATTTCCCATATCAAAATCAATCATGAAGATCATTGATGGTTGATCTATTTAAACAAAAAACGCGATATTCATTTTTTCTTTGTATAGTTTGAAATGAAAAAGTTTGAGGAAATAGTGACTTGCCCCTGGTGTGAGTGCTCCATTTCGATCTTCAAGACCAACAATTACAAGAGGATTGCCTCTAAATCTTGCGATTTCCTTTTTGAGAAAAAAACACAAAAATTAAGGTTTTTTAGAATTGGATAAGTTTCATGATCAAATCACATCACCATCGCTGAATTTTGAAATCGATCGAAAATTTGTGATTACTTAAACTTTAGTGTTAATTAATTTATTCGACAATAAAAGTCTGATGACTCAACTTGAAAAATCGTATATAAACTCCTTTATAGCTCGCATAATACTTTCTAACCCAAGTTAGATGAATTTCGGAGGCCTTGCTTTAACCGTTTTAATTCTTCGTCGTCCGGGAAATTGTCGATATTTTGGTCTAATTTTAAGATTTTTGTTTCAATATTTACACCCTCTTCCGTTTTCATTCGGTGTTTTAAAGAGGGGTAACGCTCTAGGTCTAGATTCATGCGTTCGGTTGCGTTATTAGTTGGCTGTAGGCGGGTATCCTCAAAATATCTAAACAAGTTTGGAAAGAGCGCATAAAATTGATCTATTATTTTATCCACTTTTTCAGACACTTTCCCGTAAAGTTTCATTTCCGCAATTAACAATTGCCACACCGCCCTATATTGCGTAGAGCGATTAAATACCGCAAAAAGGGCTTTTTTGATCTCGTTGTAGGGCTCCGGAAGCTCCTCTTTCACCTTCATTCCTAAACCCGCCGCTTCATATATAGCTTCATTTAAGTTTTTCTTGTAATGAGTTTGACAGCGCTGAACTTTTATGTAGCTAAATCTCCGACTTTTAAAGATTCCACCATAAGCATTTGAGCCGTCCAATCCTAACCCTTTAAACTTAATTTTTCCTTTACGTTTGGAGCTTGAGAAAAATCGCTTTATTGAGCCTGTATCACGGTCAGGCGAAAATTCTGCGTTCACATAGAAATCGTCCCATAAGTCTACTAAACTAAAGACGTAAGTTCTCTCTCCATTGGTTTTCGTGTGAATTTCGTCGAATCCGAAATACCCGGAAACAGGTAATTTTATATTCATCACGACCTCTTGGATGGGCTCCGTAGCTTCTTTCACCCAATTCCTTATGGACGACTCGGAAGGTACACAAGTTCCATTAACTCGAAACAATCCTTTAACATCTCTAGGCGTATTTCCTAAATAATAGTAATGTCTTGCTTTAACTTTTACTTCCTCTTGATAATTAGCGTGATTGGGAATAAAATCTCCATAATTTGGGTGGTACTCGCCGCATTTTTTACATCAATACCGCTGAAGTATAAATTTTTTATAACTTCTCCCTTTGCTCATGTAGACCGTTCGCTTGTTAGTACCATTTCTTGTAAGCGGAATTTCATGATATTTACACACTTCCTTTTTTAATCGTATTAGCCTTCCAGGAAATATTTCGAATTCATCTTCAGAATCCGAAGATTTTATGTTATTTTCCTTGTGCTTAAGTTTTCTCTCTAATAAAACGCAATATGAATCGAGTTCAGGAGAAAAGTCACATAAATTCGTATGAATTGCTTTTATAGGTGTAAAATTATGTTTTACTGCTATACTCATTAATTATTATATTCCTTTCCATATATTTAAATATTAGGGAAGAGATAAAACGATTGAATGAGAAAGAGATTAAAGAAAAATATGGATTTATTAAGAAAATAAGTCCATAATCATTTATAAACCTTACTATAATAGATATATACCTAAATCGTTGCAAATCTAAAAATAATAAAATTCTGAATGTTGAAAAACACTGAATTTTGCAGTCTCACGAAAATTTTTCTTTAAATATAAAAGCTTTTTTTGTATTTCATGAGTAGTAAAAATTTTCATGAAAACAAACATATTCGATATAAATCGTATGTAAGAAGAAGAGATGAAATCAATTCAAATGAACAAATTTTACAAAATGATGATTCTCATGACATCGATAAAAAACGTTATGAACCTCTCAATCAGATACATGCCGGACCTCGAACTACGATGTCTGGAGATTACAGATTATCTAGAATTCAAAAACAATTGGATCCTGAAGAAGATTATTTAAATAAATCACTGGTATTTTTTTCAAGAATCTTGAATTATTTCATGAATAAATACCCCAAAATTAAAAAAGATCTTCTTAGAATTTCCAAGATAAGGATTGTTAAAAATTACAAATTAATACGGCGTGAACTTATAAGGAGAGAGGTTTTCAAGAAATTTCGCAGTTATGAAAAACTCTTACCTTGTATATTCTTTTATGAAGCGAGACTTTTTCACATCTCTCTCGATATAAATGACTTTATTGATTTATTCGAAGATCTAGTTTTAGGCCAATTTTATACAGAAATGTTTGCTGGTTTAAGAGACTTTAAGACAACAATTGAAGAAATTGTTCCAGAATATAGACGCATGCGAGATACGAAACATAGAATTGAAGATGTAAAAGAAAAAGTCAAATTTGTAGCAAAAAAAAATAATATGGGATTTAATTTTATTAATCGCTCAGAAAGATTAGTAGATTTAGTCTTTGGAGAGTTTAATGGTCAAACAAAAAAAATTGCTTGCGTAGTGTACATTTTGACTTGTATTGATTTAGAACTTAGGGATTTTAAGTGGACGAATACATGTAAAGACTTTAACGCTAAAGATTATTATGTAAATGAAGATTTGCGCGAATTTGCAAGACCTTTATTCAAGGACAGAAATAATTTTCAAAAGTATATTTCTCCGAAAAAATCAAGAGATGTATTAAAAAGATCTATAGCTGCACGAAGTCTCAAGGAACTCTTAGCCTCTAATAAAGACTAGCAAATGATTGCAGACTAGTTAAAGAGACACCTTTTACAAAGAATTCAAACTATAGCTTAAATTGCTTTTTTTCATATTTCATATTTTAGTAGTTCTATTTATAAAGGAAGAATTTCGCACACATCTTCAATTTTACCTAGTTTATATAGGAATGAAAATATATGATAGTGAAAATTAAAAAAAATAAAATTAGTGTGATAAATAAAAAAAATTTTGAAGAAATACTCTTTTTGATTGCACCATGGTAAAAATAATTGAAAAAACACGTGATAAAATTAATTTAAGGTGGAAAATTTTAAGGATCTAGAATTTTGGCAAACAAGAGTGGAAATAACTCAAGTTCCAAGTGTTAATGGGGGC
>JAUXAJ010000335.1 GCA_030620005.1 Promethearchaeota archaeon
TCGATTTAGATGAGAAAATTCGGATAAATTTTTTTTCCGGTCCTAGAAAGCGTAATTCAAAATCAACTCCATGGATCGTGTGCGCTCATATTGGTTCTCTCACGCATGATGGATTTAACGAGTTAGAACACGAGAAGCCTCATAGAATCAGATGCGCAAACTGCGGTAAACGGTTTGAAAATAATGTGGAGTTGTGGAATTTATTATTATATCAACAAAAGATAAAAAAAATCCTTTACGAACTGTTTTTTTTAAAATACCCTCTCACGGGTGTCGCTAAAAGATGGGGAATTACACAACAAAAGTGAAGTCAATTTAAAAAATCGGTTGTTTCGCAAGTATTTCAACAGAATTCGGAGTTAATTAATCCTTTAAATGCTAAAATATAAAAAAATAAAAAAAAATAAATCTTGTAAATCCTTATCTATTCAGTTTAGCCCCACAACTAGGACAAAACGCCGCATCTCCAGTCGTTCTTTCGCCACAATAAGTACAAATAAATTCTTCTGGTTCTACTGGTTTTGGTGGCGCTGGCTGAGGAAGTGGCGGTTTAATAACAGGGCTAGGTACTTGAGGTGGAGGTTGTACTTGAGGTGGATATTGATCTTCTGGTCTCTCTCTTGCTTGGGTTGTTGTCGTCCTTGCTCTAGCTCTATTCTTTTTCACAACTACACCAATAACACACCCGAAAATTATAATGACGATCACGATAATAAAGAAAGTTTCAATAGGGAATGGATCAAATTCAACCGTGTACGATAAATTTGTTCGTTGTCTATCTGAATCCACATTAAAAAACAATATATACCATGTGTCTGAGTAAGGCACATCAAAATCTCCCGAATCAGCATAATATTTTCCATTCGACAATATGTAGTAAGTGTATACTTTTTTGTTCTTGAAGTTTGCAAATTCATCGTCATCCATGGCTAACACAATAATTCCAACGTAGCTATTTGAACCTTCAAATTCCCACTTTATGTTATTACTTGCTCGTCCATGAGTATGAGTTATACCCATAATTTAAATATAGAGAATCTGAAATAGAAGGTAAAACTTTTGGACTTGAAGTCGAATTGCTTCTTATTATTGTATTAGTCCCACCAACATTTGCGAAAATCGCCAAAATTACAATAAGAATGTTTAAGGAAAGTAATCCTCCAATATATAGATCTTTCTTTTTCATGATATAACTTTTCTTTTTAATTTAATTCTACATTATTTTTTACAAGACAATTAGTATTTTTAAATTTATTTTTATCTCAAAATTTAAATGAAAGAAAGCCAAAAGAAGACTATTAAACAAAATGAGTATAATTCCAACATTAGACATTTAACGATTTCTCTCTTTATAGCAAGAACAACAATATAATTGAATGTATGGACTCTCCCATAGGTTAATAAGTCTTTCTCGATTTAATCCTGAATTACTTGAGCTAAATTCGCAAAAATGTAAAATTCTCTTGCAATTCCAACATTTTTTCGTTGAAAATTCGTTAGGATCAAAAATATTGCTCACGATTCTCTCTTCTAATTCTTCTTTTAACGACTTAAATTCGATCTTGCTGATCAAACCCTTGTTATACATCCCCATTACTGTGGCAAATTCAAAAACTACGTCAATATTATCCTGGTATCTTGCAGAAGTCTCTATGAAATCAACTAAATCGTGTTCTTCAGCATATAAATTCACGAACGAAGGATTAATGGTTCCATGATCATATAAATCAGCTTTATTTCCTACTAAAATCATGTGATTCTCAGGGTCAAGATTAGCGTGATTTTTAGCTAAGCTTAAAAAATAATTAATTTCTTCAAAAGTTTGAGTTCTAGTTAGGTCACACACTATTATAGTGCTATCAGCACCTTTATAATAAGAAGGACGTAAGAAGTCGAATCTTTGAACACCTCCTAAGTCCCAAAACTGCGAAATGACGTTGTATTCTTTATATTCTTTCCGAAAAAATTCTACGCCAACGGTTATAATGGTTTTTGGATCAAACATGTTATTGACAAGTGAATTGAGCATTGTAGTTTTACCTACTCCACCACGACCGTCAACTATTATTTTGATAACTGGAGGGATGCTTGTAACCTCTTTTTTTGCTCAATGATTTTAAATAGCGATAATTTTTACCCCATTAATCCACGAAAAAATTATTCAATAGCTATTTTTTAAATAATATTCAATTAGTCTATGTAAAATTATAAAATTTTAGAAATATAAATTTATTCACTTTTTATCTAATTAAAGATTTGAAACGCTTCTCTTAATTTAATGGCTTTAGATGGTGTTATCGTTAAAAATTTAAACCTCTTTTAAAATATAAAACCTAATTTTAATAAAGAGTAAATTATCTATTATACGATATAACATGATTACTTGTCAGAAATGTGGAACTGCCTTAGCTAAACAAGACAGTGGGCATTATTATTGTCCAAATTGTAAAACGATCACGTACTTCTATGAAATGAGGTTTAAATGATAAAAGAAATATAGAACATTTATTATTAAAAATGTTAAGAACACAAATACATAGCAAGATGACAGAAAATCGTAAGGTTAAAGGATTATCCGTAGGTACTAAAGCACCTGTAATAGAAACGCAGGATGTTTTTGGAAACGACATAAATCTAACAAATCTCCTTAAGAATCACAGAGGCGTGCTGATTGATTTTTTTAGAGCCGCATGGTGAATATACTGAAAAGAAAATTTAAAGCTTTTGAACAGAAATATTTCTGAAATCGAGAAAAAGAACATCAAGCTAATTACAATCGCAACTGATAGAAAAGGACCCTTAAAAAGACTTGCTGAAAAAGAAAAATATCAATTTCCAATAATTTCAGATAAAGACGGACAAATGTCTAAAGAATTTAATGTTTTCGGAGAGCCAATTGATTTTTCTACCATAAGATCCAAGCTTGCAATACCTACAACTTATTTAATTGATTCGAATGGAAAAATAACATGGAGATACTTAGGAAATAAGGAAGATAGGCCATCAATTGAATTAATACTTGATGCAATCGACAATATACTTTAATATCTCAGCTAGGAATGAAGCACGCGTGAAAATTTTAGATGTGTGAGGACAACCTGCAATGGTTCTGGGATATAATTCTCTTTTTTTTTATAAATTATCGTGATTTTCTTTTAATTGAGCAATTTATAATTAAGGATTTTACAGAATAAAATTTAAGGGCTCCCTCGTTAGTATTCAATATGACAGATGCATTATACATGAACGATTCTTATTTAAAATCTTGGACTGCTAAAGTTACAGTCGTTAAGGATGATAAATATATTGTTCTTGATAAGACAGCCTTTTATCCAAAAGGAGGGGGTCAACCTTGTGACGAAGGTTTTATAACAAAAGACGAAGAAAAATTTAAAGTAATTCATGTTGGTAAATTTTCGGGTGAAATTAGCCATGAAGTTGACAAACCTGGGTTAAAAGTTGGAGACGAGGTTACTTGTGAGCTCGATTGGAAAAGGCGATATACTTTAATGCAATATCATACTGCTGCGCATTTATTGAGTTCTGTTTTATATAAAAATCTTGAAGCTAAAATAACTGGAAATCAAATAGGTGTAGACAAAACAAGAATGGACTTTTCAATGAAGGATTATTCGTCGGAAAAGTTAAGAGCGTACGTGGATGAATCAAACGAAATAATAAAGCAAAAACTACCCGTATCCACTTATTATATACAAAAAGAAGACGCTCTTAAGAGACCCGAATTGATTAGACTTGCTAAAGGTTTGCCTGAAAACGTGAAAGAATTACGCATAGTCAAGATTGGGGATATTGATGAACAGGCAGATGCTGGTACGCATGTTAAAAACTTAAAAGAAATTGGTAAGATTGAAATTTTAAAGACAGAAAATAAGGGAAAGAATAATAGAAGGTTATATTTTGTTCTAAATTAGTCTTGAGAGAACTCATGAAAAACTCATGCATTGATTGCCGAAATTTTTGTTGTCTAAAAACAGAAATGATACTTTCTGAACAAGACATTAAATTAATAATTAATAATTCTTCAAATGATTTGAAGAAGAAAGATTTTGTATATAAAAATAGAGATGGATTTTTTCAATTGAAAAACATTGAAGGTCACTGCGTATTTTTTGATATCGTGTCTAAAAATTGCAAGATTTACGAATTCCGCCCTAAAGGATGTCAATTCTATCCGCTTATTTACGATTACAACGATAATAAATGCGTTATTGACGATGATTGTCAAAAACCTCATTATTTTTACCAAAATCAAGAAGAAATCAAAATTAAATGTCAACAATTAATAAAATATTTGAGAAACGAGATAAAATTTAACATTTAAAGTTCTTAATGAAACTTTTATCTAAATAGAATTATTGACTTGATGTGATCACGGCTTTTTTCATGGGACTCAAATGCTTCTTGAATTTCTTCAAGCCTATATTCATTGGAAATTAAATCGTTGACCCTTATTTTACCTGAATTTAAACCATCAATAGCTTTTTCAAAGGGACCACATCTACTACTGTAGAGAGTTAATTCCCGCACTACAATTTCTGTTAAGTTGATAGGTATGGTTAATCCGTGAGTGCTTTTGATGTGTATTTTACCTCGAGTTCTACATGACGCTACTATATCTTTAAATGCATCTGGACTCCCAGAAGTAATTAATTCTGGATAGTATAAAATAATTCGGCATCCAAGGTATGCTGGTGAGATAATATTATTATTATTATTTTCAACGCCAATTATGCTTGGGTCTTGGTTGGGATATATCCCTATTGGGGGTTTGACATTAAACTAACTTTATACCATTCGTTAAGCAGGTATAATATTTCAT
>JAUXAJ010000369.1 GCA_030620005.1 Promethearchaeota archaeon
CTGGAAGTTCATGTGGGTCTGCCATGGCTCCTGGTATAATAATTTTTTCTAAAGCATCGGCAAATCTAACAGCAGTCGCGACATCATTAAGAGATGAATATCTTCGTTTATTATCAATATTATCAATCCATAGTGCTTGACCGCCTGAAGTGTTGTAATTACGTTTCCCAACACCAAACTCAGCCTTTTTCGAAAGGTCTCGTCCATAAAGGGTGAATTTTTTTCCCGCTTTTGAAAGCAGCTCCATTACTAAATCAGCTGAAATTCTTACTCGTTTTTCTTTCATATCCACATTCGCCCCTCTCTCGGTGAAACGCGATAAAATCTCATCATGCGGGATAATTACACCAATCCTTTCAAGTATTATAAGAGATGTTTGGTGTATTTTATTAATCTGCTGTTCTGTAAGCACTTTTGCGATCATAAACAATTGAACAATTATATTTAACTTTATTTAAAACTTTTTATGGAAATTTTATTAGGTTTCCTGATTGGAATATTTTAGGATAAAAATCAAGTTTATTTGAAAACTTAAAAAAAAAAAAATATTTGAGATAAAATTAACTGTTATAATTAAAAACCGAATTCCTTCAATTGTTTTCTAATTTCAGATGTTTTTTCAGGTGTTAGAGGGTATTTTTTCCAAAATATAATTGTACAAATCAATAAAATAATGGCTGGAATTACACTCATATGTAGGCGAATCCCCAATTGTGCTGAAGCTGATTGAGTAGTTGCTCCTTCTACAAATCCAGTAAGTATATGAATAAATGCAAATATTGTAATTTGAGCTCCTCGAGAAAGCCGCGATAGGAAAGCTACAACACCTACAGTTGCACCCCTTACATCTGAACGAGTTAATACCACTCTTTCATCAAGCACGTCCGAAAAATAAATTGTAGTTAATACCCAAAGGTTTCCCATTGTGAAACCCAAAATAAGCATGTAAATCATCGAATCAATTACGCCTATATAAAAAGTGGTCAAAATACACCCCATAATTAGTAAAAATCCTCCAATCACTGCAGTTTGCTTATTATTTTCATTTTTTTTAGCGAACCAAGTCCAGAACGGAACCGATATCAGCGCTCCAGTAAGAAAGCTTGCGAATAGAAAAATCATATTAAGTTCTATAGGTAGATCACTCACCAAAACAAAATTCGCTGCATATGGAATAGAAGCTGTCAAAGAACCGGTAATTATCATAAATCCAAAGAATAGTATGACATAATATACAAAGCTTTTTTGTTTAAAGGTGGACTTCAATGCTTCTATGAAACTTTGACGTTTTTTCTCGCTTACATAATAGCGGTCAATGAGTTCTTTGTTCTCTTTCATTCCAAATAGACATAATATTGAAACGGGTACAATCGTACCAATAATAATCCAAACCATTGCGATATAGGCGGCTTGATTGTTTATACCTCCAAAAAGTCCAAGTAATATTGGTGGGACGATATTAGCGACCGGTAATGCCATCATAGAAAGAGGAGTTCCCCAGCCTCTGGCCTTCCTACGTGCTGGACCAGTACGAAATTTGTCAGGAAAAAGAGCATCAACATTTACAAAACAAAGTGTTGTTAAAGAATCAAATAAGCAGGTTGTAAATATGATCCAACCAAAAAATGGCATTGGATTCGTTGCAGCATCGCCAGCTGGTGGCATAAATATAAGGGACAAGACAAAGTTGGCGGGTAAGATGCCTATAATTATCCAAATAAATCTTTTACCATACTTTCTTGTGAATCTAGTAATACGATCAGTGAGGTGTCCTATAAGTGGATCATTAATAGCATCCCATAATGTAAAGATGAGCATCGCCAAAAAGATTAATACCGTGTCTAAACCAATCACGACTTCATAAAAGAAAAAAATGTATGCATTAAAAACCCCATATGCTAACCCCATCCAAAAGCCAGCACTACCATAGGAAATCGTATTGAGAGTTGATGGGATTTTATAGGCTCCTTCAGCAACAGGTTTCTCCTTTTCGTTATTTTTTTTCACTTCATTCATTTATAAAAAACTCCTTTTTTTTTTAAAAAATTTTAAATTGAATTCAAATATTCAAATATATTTGATTGATCTTTTATTTAAAGCTTTCTTGCTTAGAAAATTTGGAAATTATGATATTTTCCAAAAATAGAGCATTAAAAATATACAATTATTGAACTCATAACATCAATTAGAATTAGATTAGTTAAATTATTATTTTTTTTCCGTTTTTTTATTAAGTAGTTCCTTATCTATCTTGTTTTTCTAACCTTTCTAATGTTTCCTTAATTTTTTTCAATTCAACTTTTAAATCTTTGGTTTGTTTATCTTCTCCTTTTCTCCTATTTTTTAATTCTTCTTCATCGATTTTTTTTAAAAGAATATTATTTTTCAGTTCTTCTGAAATTATTTTTTTAATTTCCTTTAAAAATTGATTACGAGGAAGCCCTTTTATTTCCATTATTCTTTCCCTTACTGCAGATCTAATAAATTCTGATTTCGACTGATTAATTTTTTTAGCAAATATTTCAATTTCTTTTAATTCCTTTTCATTTACTAGAAATTTGACTTGATGTATTCTTCTTAAGACTTCTTCTACTTTTTTTAATTCTTTTCTACGTATTTTCCTCTCTTCTTCTCTCGCTTTTAACTCATCTATGGGGGGTTCTTTAAAATATTTACCAGTTTTATAAGATGGTATAAAATCTTCTTTATATTCTCTCATTATCGCTTTTCTAAGACTACTTGATATTTTTTTTGTATAAATTGATTTCCAAATAATAATTTGATGAATCAACTTAACAATTGCCTTTTCTAAATTGCTAGTATCATTCATGAAGTTTCAATGTAATCCACTAATCCTTCTTTCCTAACAAATTCACGATATTTTTTTCTATCAATAGTTTTATGGTTATAACTTAACAAAAAAAGTTAAATGAAGTTTTATAGGTATCAGGCAACATCTTCATACTATTCTATTATTTATTCTAATAGTTGAAAATAATCTCCGTGAAAAGCTTTTCAATTTCGAATTTAATTCCTGATTTTTTAATTTCTAAAGAAGTAGAAGAAGGAAATTCTGAATCAACGGTTAAAGCGTATGAATACGATTTAAAAAATCTTATAGAGATTATTGGAGATTCTAACATAGAACTTTTAACGACGCCGAAAATTAGAATTTTTATAAAATTCTTAAAAGATAAAAATTATTCAAAAAAGGGTATTGCAAGAAAAATCGCTACTTTGCGTTCATTTTTAAAATTATTAATATCAGAATATAATAGTATCCTAAAATCATTTAAAATCCCTTTTTTATTTAATTTAACTTAAAAATTGAATAAATTTAAATTATTAGAAAAGAAAATATACAATAACATTTTTTTAAGAGGAATGAAATCATGAGAAAAAAACAAAAACTAAATTTGTTTCTTCCAATCCTATTTATAGTTTCTTTAGCGTTCATATCTATTAATACATCTCATCAAAGTCTTTTTCTTTCGAGAAATCGAACCTGTGAAGGTTCAACGATTTCAGTAATAGATACACCTAAATTGTCATGGGGGATCGAGTGGTATAATGACGGGAAACCAATATGTACGGAAAGTAGTACCCAATATGTGCCTCAAATTTGTAATGATGGAAACGGAGGTGCGATTATAACGTGGAAAGATTCTAGAAATGGTTCGAATAACGACATTTACGCTCAATTGATTAGCTCTAGCGGAGTAATACAATGGATAGTTG
>JAUXAJ010000224.1 GCA_030620005.1 Promethearchaeota archaeon
AAAACGCGCGAATTTTTCGTTACCTTTCATTTTAATTGTGCTATTAAAACGGGAAAAGAAGGTCTGTTTCTTGAAATAATTAATAATTTTAATTTTAATTTTATTTATGATGTGGAAAAGACAAAATGAGCGAAAAAAATGATATAAAGTATCCCCGTTGTGGGAGTGTAAGGATTATTGAATACGATAAATCTTTTGATTGCGTTGATTGTCGTTTAGAATTTAGCAAATCTTCACTTGAGCAATTCGACGAAGAGAACATTCTATCATTCGATGAGTCAAAAAAGATTCACGAAAGTCTTGAAGATGTGAAAAAGCCAAGTAAAAGAAAAAAAGAATGAGGAAAATGAAGACAGAAGCATATATCAATAAGATTTTGAAAGAAACTAACTTAGAAAGAGAGCAAATTCAAGAGATGGTAGAGAAAAAGAGGGAAGAATTAAAAGGCCTTATTTCAGAAGAAGGCGCGTTATTCGTTTTAGCAAAAGAGTTGAATGTTAATCTCAATGATAGATTAATAGAATTAGAAATAAATATTTCTGAACTAAATCCAAGCACGAAAAATGTTACTTTAATCGGAAGAGTTAAAGACATTTACAAAGGTCGTAATTATAACAAGAAAGAAGGAGGCACGGGGTATGTTGCCTCCTTTTTTTTGCAGGATAATACGGGAAATGTTAGAGTCGTGGTATGGGACGACAATTTAAGATTATTTTTCGAACCAGAATTTGGCATGAATTGTCTGGTTAAAATTATTAATGGTCATCCAAAAATGGGGAAATTTGGAGATATTGAAATTCATGTTGGAAGGTTTGGCAAAATAATTGTATCTCCTGAGGATGTCGATCACGAGAAATATCTTAAAATCACGGATGATGTAATTCTAATTAAAGATATTAAAGAATCGCATCAAGCCATTACTGTAGAAGGTAAGATAATTGAAAAATCTCGAATCAACGAATTTACCAAAGAAGGCGGAGAAAAAGGAAAAGTAAGCTCTTTGCGTTTAATTGACGCAACTGGAACGATTATAGTAATTTTTTGGGGTAATGACGTAGAAAAATTAAAAGGGGTTGAGGTTAGCGATGTTGTGACAATCACGAAATTGTATCCGAGGAAAAGTAATCTTGTTCCAACCGTGATTGAACTAAATGCGGGAATAAGTTCAATTCTTACAAAACAATCAAAAAAAATAAAGATTCCTATATAACAGATTCAAGGTTAGAAAGTACTGATTTAGAAATAAAATCGAATTGAAAAAATGATAAGAAGTGACCGAATAAAAATGGGTGTAAATGACGCGGATTTATCCGAAGCAAATTTAGAGATGTTAAGTCCAAATAAAGGAAAAATGATTCAGGTATTTAAAAAGAATGGAAAAAAGGACTGCAGGATTCAGTTTAGAATTGAAAGAAAAGAAAAAGCAAGATGGATAGATTTTATCGAAAACAACGATTTCTTTAAGGATCTGACGGATTTAATTGTAAAATCCGTTGGATACACCATGAACAGGGGACATGATAGAGAGGATTTGTTGAACATGGAGAACTTATTTCTTTCAAATATTTTAGCCATGGTTGGGGATCTAGACCGATTAAAAGAGGTACATGAGGAAATCTTTAATTCATCCTGGAAATTTAGATGTGAGGGTTGTTATAATGTTAAATAAAAAGGAAAGATCAAACTATTTGTGTAGATACGGGTTTTCTTACGCTAATCGTGTTATCAAAAAATATCACGATTACATGAATAGCGATGTTACGGACGCGATTCTTTTAAAAACGAACGAATTAGCCGTCTTGCGCGATCCTGTTGAGTTAGCTCAATTTTTAGATATAGAGCTGAGTCTTTTAATAAAACTAGCAAGCATCAAGAAAAAAATCACGTTTGAAGAATCACGATATAGAAATTGCAAGATAGAGAAGAAATCAGGAGGGTACAGAAGAATTAGGAAGCCAAAAAAAGAAATGATGAATATTCAAAAAAAGATTCACGAATTTATTTTATTAAACATTGAACCGAACGCTTGTGCCACGGGTTTTCGATTGAACTCTTCGATAATTGTCAACGCAAGATGGCATTTATACACGAATATAAAATACGTATTAGACTTAAAGGATTTTTTTAACGGCATAAATTTCGACAAAATCTTAAATGCCTTCCTTGATCTTGGCTATTCGGGTGCGATTTCGTTCTTGCTAGCAATTCTATGTGCGTATATTCCAAGAAAGCTTTTACGAAAGAGATATTTAGTCTTAGGGAAGAGCTTCGGATTTCTTCCGCAGGGTGCACCAACCTCGCCTGCCATTTCGAACCTTGTTTGCAAGGAATTTGACGAAAATTTAAACAAAATAGCCGGAAGATTTGATTTTAAATATACAAGATATGGAGACGACCTTGGATTTTCGTCAAGAACGCGCTTTAGAGTTCCGTGGAATCTTAGAAACAAAATTATTAGGTGCATTCACAAGTATGGATTCTTGGTAAATTTTAAAAAAGAAAGATGGGGTAGACGAATTGAGCTTACAGGAATCGTCATTCATCCGTTTTGTCTATCCATAAATAGGGATTGGATCCATAGAATGCGTGCTGCATTGCATAAATTGTCCTTCATGGACGAGGACGATGTTAAGACCTTAAGTCTATTTGTAAACGTGCAAGGGCGAGTAGCCCATGCGTTTGCAGTTAATAAAAATAAGTATCGCAAGTTTTACGATAAATTCATTTCATTAAAAAACGGGAAGTTTAAAAACATTTTTGAAAAAATAGAATTAGAAAATGAGTATGTACCTGGAAATCCTTTTGGATTTAGAGGCGAACCGCCTCCTTTGGAAATTCATTCTCGTCTAGCATTGGAACAAAGCACACCGTCGCAATCAACGACATCGAACGAACATCATTTTAAAGACTTAGGCGCAGAGAACAGGGAGACAGATATAATTAATCAAAGACAGCACGAGAATACTATAGTTGAAATAATAAAATCGCAGGGAAAATATTCGTTTTTCTCTTTTTTTTTTAATTATTTAAAATTTAATAAAAAAAAATTAAAGGAAAAAACCACGATAAATACAACCAAGTTCAAGAAAAAAAAACTTTTAATGGAGATGTGTAAAAAATGAGTTCTAAGGCGCTTATAATGAAAGTATTTAGATCGTTGCCTTTTGTAAGGAAAAAAGAAAAATTGCAACCTAAAGGCTTGAAAGTATTAATACCTTTTCTTAAGAAAGACGAAATAAGACGGTTAAAGAATGCTGATCTGAACGATCCATATTTAATAGCTAAAATGTCGTCACATGAAATTTCGAAATTGACAGGTATAAATAAAAATAGAGTGATACTTCTCTATCGAATATTATTAAATAATTTAGGATACGGATTCAGGAGTGGTGACGAAGGAACGAAGGACGGTAAACACGAGACTGAATTCATAACAACGGGTTCAAAGAACCTAGATAAGCTTTTAGGCGGAGGAGTTCCGACTGGAATGATTACAGAATTCTTTGGAGAATTTCGCACGGGTAAAACTCAGATAATGCATCAATTATCCGTGAATGTACAATTGCCGAGGAGGTTGGGGGGACTTGAAGGGCGTCCCATTTATATTGATACAGAAAATAATTTTCGACCCAAAAGAATAAAACAAATGGCGAAGGCTTTAGGTACAAGAGTCTTAGAACCAAAGAAAGCATTACATGAGATCATTATAGGTGGTGCATATAATTCAGATCATCAAAAGTTTTTAACCATGGATATCGACGATATCATAAAAAAAAAAGGAGATGTCAAGCTTATTATTGTCGATTCCTTAATGGAGCATTTTAGATACGAATACATTAAAAAAAGCACGTTGAACAAAAGGCAAGAGGAAATAAAAGACCATTTACTACTTTTGAAGAGACTCAACCGTTACTATCCTGATATAGCAATCGTGATCACAAATCAAGTAACAACTGCTATAAGAAGCAAAAACGAAGGCAGGCAAATAGCTGCTGGAGGAACTATCGTTGCTCACACACCACATACTATAATATCCTTAAAAAAGGGGAGGGGTATAGTCAGGATTGCTAGAGTTGTTAACTCGTCTTATTTACCGGAAAAAGAAGATGAATTTGTAATTATTAAAGAAGGCATTCGAGATTAATTAAAAAGAAAAAGAGCGTGAATGATGTGAATTGGTTTACTGCTGATTATCATTTATCTCACGAAAACATTATTAAATATTGCAATCGCCCATTCAAGGATATTGAGCAAATGAACGACGTAATACTGAAGAATTTAAAAGAAAAAATCAAGTCAAAAGACACGTTGTATTATCTTGGCGATTTAACCTTTAAAAAAAATGTTGCTCAAGAATTTTTTAAAAGTCTTAGACACGTTGAAATTCATTATATCATCGGAAACCACGATAGCAAGAGTATCATTAGATTAGCCAATCAATATTGCAGGAGTGTATCTGATTTGTGTTGCATTAAAATTAACGAGCAATCAATTTTTTTAAGTCATTATTGCATGACTCTCTGCAATGATGATAATTCTCTTTATTCTTGGTTTCTCCACGGACATTCTCACGGACGACTTAAGCTAAATGGTCGAAATTACGATGTAGGTGTCGATAATAACAATTTTTTCCCCGTCTCTTTTGATGAGCTTGCAAAAATAATGAAACTAAAATAAAATAAGACTAAGATATGAATCATGAATCACGCTGACATTATAATTGAATACATTAAAGAACTAAAGAAACGTTCAAGATATTTTAAGCACCCATCAATTATAAAAGAGATTATAAAAAATTGTTATAAAATTAACAGTAAGAATGGAAATTACGAATTCATTAGAAATGAATTAATAATTAAGGCACGAGACATTCCCACTAATCTTAAAAAAAAGGGTTATATTAAAAAATATAACACTTGTTCATGGGAAATTCTGAATGGCGATTATAAATTAAACGTGTTCGGTCTTTCAAGACAAAAAATAAAAATATTCTCTTTTTTGAAAGATAAGTCATTCACATCCAAAGAATTAAGCAATTGCACTAAAATTTCTACAAGAACAATAAAAATAAATGTTGACCAAATCAACGAAAAAATCCCAGATTTTATCTTTATTACAAGAGAAAAAAATAAACTTAACAAGTATTCAATGAATAAAGAATTATTCGAAAAATATCTTGATGTCTTAAATTAGTCAATTTATTTGTCTTCGATTAGAAAATCAAAGAAATATAGAATTATTTTAACGAGACATTCATGACCAAATCCTTAAAAAACCTCTCGATATCAAATTTATTTGGAGCTGATCTTTCGAAGGCTGCGTTCACGAAACTATTAATATTTCTGGAAAATGTCTGAAGTATCTTTTTAAGATCCCTTAATTTTATCTTTTCTTTTCCAATTTCAAGACTCATGATCCCTTTTTCCTCGTGTAATTTTTTAATGAATTGAAAAGTGTCTCCGCACGTGATTACCATGTCTTTTGCGCTCATTTTTTTTAAAAGTTGCGCGCATTCTTCAGCCATATGAAACAAAGAAATACTCATTGCAGACGCGTTTTCAAGACTTTTAGAATTTGTACTGAGTCCAATTTTTGAAATGATAAAGCCTCCATCAACGGAGACGAACGCATTTTTAAGATCTGGAACATTTCAGATATAATTTCTAACATGTTACTTGTCTCTACATGCGTTCCTCTTGAAGGAGTTAAAATATACGGTCTTATAGCACGCTCTTGTTTTACACCTCTTTTCACCTTAAATCCTTTAGTTATCTCTTGAATTCTTTGATCGGTATGCGTTATTAATGGAGGCTTAAACGATTTACCCGAAACGAGCAATTCCTTTTTGATGCTATTTAAATTTTCGCTCGTCTGAAGGAAAAGTCCTGCAATATTAATATGAGGGAGAGTTGTAAGGGTGAAGTAGAATTCTTCTTCATTATTATAAATCGGACTTTTCTCCAATTTTTGGTCAACATTATAGTGTAAGAGATTATTTAATGGTGCTATTAATATATTTGCTCTCTTTCCTTCAATTGTTATGTATTTCAGATCATTATGCAAATGATTACTTGTATTAAAAATCGCACTCGTAGCAGCACCTAACCTAAATATTTCGTCTTCAGATAACCAAATGCCCACAGATTGAATCGGATTACCATCTATTTGGCTCAAAAAAGCGTTCTCTACTCCTTTTAATTGCGTTATTTCGTTCAAATGAACGCCAATTTTATTTTTCAAAGATATGTTCATTAATTCACGTTAGTTCTAATGTATAGTTATCTAAAATTTAATATTTAAATTCGTAGAATTATCAGAATTTTTAATTGGTTATAAAAAAAGATTGATAGTATCAAGTCATATCTCTTTTGGAAGAACTTAGAAACAAGCATGAGAAAAAAATATAAATCCAATATTAAATTTTTTTTTTGAAATTTCACTAATATTTCGGTCTATCTTATTTATATGACTATCAGATTTTTCAAACCGTGTTCAAACCGTGTTCACTATTAAACGAATGGTGATAGATCTTCCTAACAATTATCAACAGTATATATTTTATCGTCGCTTAGTTTTATTAATTTAATAAATTTATTATAGTCAGAATAAATACCGTATTAATAATAAATTATTAAATTCATTTAGTGTTTCAATTTAAATAGAAGAAATTTATTTTTATATTCAAAAGATTAAACAGAAATAGAGGATATTTAATGAAAATTAAATTCAATAATCTGGTTCCAAATGACTATAATCCAAGAAAATTATTTAGAAGTGCTTCTTTAGAGGAATTAAAAAAATCGATAAAGACTTATGGACTTATAGAACCTTTGGTTGTGAGACCTATTAATGATAATAAATACGAAGTAATATGTGGGATAAGAAGATATTATGCACTTAAAGATTTGGGCATAAATGAAGTTGAATGTAATATTAAAGATATAGATGATACAGGAGCGATAGATTTAGCATTTATGGAGAATGTTCAAAGAGAAGACCTAACACCTATTGAAGAGGCAAAAATGTATCTAACTCGTCTAAAAATTATGCCAGAATTTAAAGAAAAAGAGTTGTCAGAATTGGATGCATATCAAAAAACCTACTTTATAAAAAAACTTTTTGATTTATATTCGATTGGTGAAAGTTCCATAAGAAACAGACTCAGTTTGCTAACTTTACCCGAAAAATTACAAAACGCTATTGAAAATAAAGGTTTACCACTAACCGTTGCCTATGAAATCGCACGATTAAGTCAAATAGAAGATAGAGATTTAGCTAATCAGAGTATGTTGGAAATGTATGATGATTTCAAACTGGAAAAGGAAACAATAAGCTTATCTGAAATCAATGCCAGAATTACAAATAAGATAGATTATTTCAAATCTAGAGAAAATGAACAAAAAATAATTGCTCAACAACGAATTAAAGACCTACAAAAAAAGATTAAGGAAACTGAAAAGAGCAAGAAAGAAATTCTTAAGAAATTAGAAAATAAGATTAAGGAAATATACGAAAATGAGTTCTTTAATGAGGAAGACTTGCCAGATATTGGTGATATTGAAGATTTAAAGGAGGAATTAATAGAAAAAAGTGAAAAATTCTTAGATTTTCTTGAACTTGAAAATGAGAAATACGCTACAAATGAATTATATGAAGATATTGTTGATCAAATAAATGAAATCGAGAATAATATTTCAGATATTAAATTGCTAATTACAAGAGCTCAAGAAAAAGATATTCGTGTATGTCCTTTCTGTTACGCTAAGATAGATTTACCTGCAATACGGAGGCAAGAAATGTTATATTTAGAGCAATTGGAGGATTATAAAAAACAAAGAAGTCAAATTGCGGGAATAAAAGGCTTTATTGCAGATTCAATTAAGCAAACCGAAAGATTTAAGAAAGCAATTGAAAAGAAAGATGAATTTATTGAAAAATTTAATCTTGAATTGGAGGAAGTAGATCAAAATGTATAAAGATGTTGAACCAGAAAAAAAAGGAAAAATTGAGAAAGTTGAACTTGAGAGAATAACAATCGATCCTAGATTATCTATGTCTGAACTTCTTGAAAAAATAAATGAAAGTAAAAAAAAGGAGGAATTAGAATTAATCGACATTGGATTTGAAGGATCATTGCAAACTCAACAAGTTATTGAGAAAGGATTCGGAAAGGAAGAGAAATTAGTAATTAAAGAGAGCACAGTTGGGCTGCAAATACCAAGGAAAATAATAAAGATCACAAATATTTATACAATTGACGACCTTATTGATGCATTTAAAGAATTAGATGATTACCTTATAAAAGAGGTGCATAACTATTCTCTTGATGTTTATCCCGTGAAATTAACAATTATAGATAAAGGAGTATCACCAAATTTTGCTAGTATGCTAGTAAAATTTGAAAAAAGAAGAAAAGTCGCCAAGGATAGTGAAGTAGGCGCTTTATTAACGGGTGCTCAATTTATGCCTTTAGATGCAATCGATTTAAGGAAAGTAGAATATAATGCTAAGAAACAAAAGTATGTTAAGAAAGAGAGACCCAAAGGGATTGAAGAGAAATTTGAGCAATACGATAAGGATAGTAGATTTATTGAAGCAGATCATATAAAGAACTATACAAGACACCTTTATGAATGCGATTTTACAATTAAAACGAGTTGTATGGTAGGAAAAGAAAGAAAGGTCTTTGAGAAGTAT
>JAUXAJ010000039.1 GCA_030620005.1 Promethearchaeota archaeon
GTGTAATTATTGCTCCTTCTGGAATGTTAAAAGGGGGTGCTGCCATTAGTTTTTTACGATCATTTTTATCCAATCCGTTATCAGCTATCTATTTAGTGGGATATCAAGTTGAGGGGTCTACTGGTAGGACACTTCTTGACACGGGAGTATTTGAATATCGAGAAAAAAATCGAAAAAAGATTAAAATAAAAGCTAAATGCGATGTGAAATACTTCGATTTTTCCAGCCACGCTGACGGAATTCAACTTCATGAATATATCAAGAATTTAAACTTTCAGGGTGAAGACAGTCATATTTTTTGCGTTCACGGCGATAACGAGTCAACAACTACTTTCGCAAGTGAACTTACTCAAAACGGGTTCATATCTGTCGCACCAGAAATTGGAGAAGTCTATAAAATATAAATACTATTAGTTTCCTTTTAATTGCTTTTCAATCACACCGTTCATGTTTTTAAGAAAAACATCGATTTTTTCTGTCGGTATCTTGGTACCCGCAGCCGGTGGATGTCCCCCGCCTAAAACGTCAATGTTTGAAATTCTACACGTTTCTCTAATTGCATCTGAAAGATTTACTCCTTTTTCTACAATTGATTTATGAGCTCTTCCTGAAATTTTAAACACATCTTCATCTTCTCGTTTTGCAATGCCGAAAATTGGTTTAGATTTAAGAATCCGTCTAGTATTATCAAACACCAACATTGTAGCAATCACTCCTACAATTTTTTCTGAGATGATCTCTTCTCCGAAAAAATATTGTATAAATTCTTCCTCATGGATTTTATTCTTATCAATTAACCAAACCATTCCTTCGAAAAGAGACCTTTTATATATCTTCACATTTTCGAGTCCCTTCTGGTAGGATGTTTTTCGGTCTCCCATCGCAATGGCAATCCCTAATGAACCGTTATCTGTTCTACCACACGCATTTAATAGGCTTGAGAATTCTTTAGGGTAAAAAAGATCAGGGAATTTTTTTTCATTTTTCAATAAGTATTTATTTACAATTAGTTTTTGAACAATCTCATGGGGCTCAATATTCAAATGAATGGATGCATATTCAATAATGGCACTAGATATTTTTTGCTTTTCATCTTGATTTAAAGTATTTAAAGAACGTATTTTACCATCCGAATCTTCAACCAGAATTCCTGAAGTTTTTAAAAACTTTATAGTTTTGTTTGCATCGTTTGTTAGACCAGGTAAATTAAAATCCGTCGCATACGCAATAGCTTCATTTAGAGGTTTGATCGAAGAAAAATTCAAATCATTTATTACTTCGATTTGGTTGCTTTTTTTTGCATCTTCTAGAATTTCTAGATTTGCTCCCAAGAATGATTTATTAGGTCCTTGATTTTGGATGTCACCAATGGCTCCAACGATCGCAATTGAAGAAAGATCGATATTACTTTCATTCAAGCATTTAGCAAAAAAATATGCTATTCCCGCTCCTGAAATCTCTATACTCCCATCAATATCGTAAAAATACGAGTTGATGTGCCAAGGTCTCCCGAGTTCGCGAATGGTTTTAATCTCTTCTATTTCATCCTTATTTGAGATGTTTTGAGGCAAATGATGATCTAAAATTAAAAAGGGAGTCAAATTACCATTTAGCACTAATTTTTCTTGCAATTCGATGTATTGACCACTCCCAAAATCAGAAAAGATTATAAAATTATTATTTTCAATAAAATTTTTTGCTATTTTTTCAATCTCATTCCTTTCTAATTGTTTTAAGATTCTTATTTGAAACGGCATGCCTTCTCTATACAATGCCTTTCCAAGGATTGCCCCTGATGTTATCCCATCGGTATCAAGATGAGTGTATATTTGTATAAATGAATTTCCATCGCGGAAATTCTCAAAAATAAAGCTTATCGCTTTTCTTAAATCGATTATTAAATTTTCAGTATTATTATTCATTTTCGAAGTTTATTTTAATTAATTATATGATTCATTTTATTAATTCTTATAAAAATATATTTAATAACACTTAATTTAATTTTGAAGTATTCACTGATTTTTATCTGAAACATTGTAAGTAAAGGTAGTATCTTCACCAAAAAAGAATATGGAATTATGGAATTTTCATTAATTCAAGAATTATAAAAACACTTTTAAATACTAAGATATTCTAAAAATAATTATATAGAATTATCGATAAAAACAAAAAATGAGTGATAATAATATGCACATGAATAATTTAGCATTAAAAATTGTTGAAGAATTAATCGAAAAAAAAGATCTTTACGGAGTTGAAGTAAATAAATTAAGTAGTGGTGCAACAGTCCTTGATTTAACTAATGGGACATGGAAAGCGGGAAAATTATTAAGTGAGGTCTGCATGGGTGGATTAGGTACTGTAGAATTTAGTAGCTATAGTATTGACGGATATTATTTTCCAGCTGTTAATGTATATACCAGTAAGCCTATTATCTCATGTTTAGCTTCTCAATTAGCTGGTTGGAGCGTAAAACTGAAAAAAGAAGTAGAAAAGGATGGAAAAGTTAAAAAGAAAACCGTTTTTCAATCTTTAGGCTCTGGTCCGGCGAGGGCAAAGGCGAAAGGAGAAAAGATTTTTGAAGAATTAAATTACACAGACGAATCAGACTGTGCAGTTATAGTATTTGAGTCTCGAAACATGCCTAACGAAGAAGTAATGGCAATTGTTTCTGACAAATGTAAAATTGCTCCTGAAAAGACATATGCATTATGTGCCCCAACAGCGGGATTAGTAGGGTCCATACAAGTCGCTGCAAGAATCGTTGAAACGGGAATACATAAGTTACATGAAATACATTTTTTATTAGATGTTATAATGGATGGTTTTGGGACTGTTCTAATTGCTCCAATACAGAAGGATGATTTTAAGGCAATGGGGCCGCCAAATGATGCAATGTTTTCAGTTGGTCAATGCTTTTATACGATTAATGTCGAAAAAGAAAAAGAAGCCGAAGTATTTGAGCTTCTTAAAAAAGCTCCTGCTAGTACTTCTTCTAGTTATGGAAAACCATTCAATGAAATATTTGAAGAAGCTGGTTACGACTTCTACAAGATAGATCCGGGGTTATTTGCACCTGCAATATATACTGTCAATAATGCCAAAACAGGAAAAACTATTACCGTTGGAAAGTCAGACAAAAATTTGCTGAAAATTTCTTTTGGTTTAAGCTAAGGTTTTATTATTGAAAAAAACCATAAAAGTTGAGTTAAATCTTCCTTTTTATTTTTTTATATATTTCAAAATGATTAAAAAATTAGAAATTTGATAACTCCTTTTCAAATTTGAGAATTTCTGTAATTGAAATATCTCTATCAAATTTGATCTCTCTTTGAATTCCTAAATAGGCACATGCTAGTTTGGCTGATGCTACAATTTCAGCTTTTTTTAGAGTAATTGAATAATCATCTATGGACTGATTGTTCCTTGCACGAAGAGAACTCCTTCTACTTCTTTCACTCATCACATCATCCCCAAGAAACGGATCCTTTTGATTTCTTTGTTTCCCATCATAAATCCTTTTCTCAGACTGTTGATTCGCGCGTTCATATTTCATCTTGTATAATAATGAAGCCATTTTATTCGCAACTGTAAAAGGCAATTTATTTTTAACTACTACACGTATAATATTATTAACATCAAAATAGTTCAAGTTATCATACTTAGCTCGTAAATAACTTTTTAAGTTTTCCGAGTTTCTCTCGCATTCAATTTCTGTCCAATCGTGGATCGCTAATCTTCTCCTGAAAAAAATTAACTCCCAATCAATCTCTATTTCTTTTAAAAAATCCAGAAATTTGTCGTCATCTTGCCTCTTTGACTCAATGATTAAGTATAATTGAAGCCCGTAATATTTGTGCTCAGCTTGCAAGAAAAATCCTCTTTGTTGCATGGAAGCAAGTATCTTTAATTTTATTGAAAAGACATTCTCAGATATGTTCTTTCTTCCACAACTTAAATAGATTACATTTCCTTCTTCAGCGATGTAATCGCAGTTCATGAACCCTAAGATGCTATCGTCGTTTTCCTTAATGAAATCCATTAATCCACTTAGAGTGGGTTTTACGTCGTACCTGACTAAATCATTTTCTCGGATTGAAACGTAATCGTTAAGGCTCCCACCAATAGCTAATTCAATTGAATGTAGCTTTAGATCTTTATCTATACCAAACACTTTTTTAATAGCATTATTTATTGGTAAAACTTCTTCTTCCAAGATTTTAACATTGGCTAAAGAAATCTCGTAAGATTCCGGATCATTCAGTATCTTATTTGTAATCGGAGCCTCTGATGCCTCAACCTCAATTTCATGTGTCTTGGCTAAGTCCTTTCGAATAACGCAAAAATATCGCTTTTTCTTATTATACATTGAAAGCGAAGTATTATCGTTAATGCGAGATCTAAATTTTTCGTTTAATTTGCTTTCAGTATTTTCTGTCCTTACTCTTCTTCGTCGAATTTTTCTCAACAATTCTTTTATTTTATAATTTAAATATAAAAATTCAATCTTAAAATCTTATCTGATATATTTTAGTGATTTTATTCACATGTAAAAATCTAATGAAAAGTCGAAGTTAATTTAATTATCCTTCCAAGAAGTAATTCTCTCCTTTCTTTATATACGTGATAGTTGACCCGAAAGTATTGCGTACAATATATTTATCCCCTTGAACTTCTACTAACTCTATTGAGTAGGATAACCCCCTTTTTTCCAAAATGTCCTTACTAATTTGCTTTCCTTCTAACGAATCCATATTCGTTAGAATATTTACTACCAAAAAAAATTATTGAATTTTGGAAAAAAATAAGGTAGAAACAAAATTTTACCCAATATTATGATACGAAAAATTATAAATAAATATATAGCATATGTATCAATATTTTGGCAAGCATCTTTTCCAAGAAACTTTTAACATTTATTAAAAGTAGTTAAAATGGTAAAATTATTAAATTTCATAACTCTTAAGTATTTTCAATTTATTAAAAAAACGATTTTTTTTTAATAAAAGAATGGACTTAAAAACGATGAAGGTCATTTTCTTATTATCATTAAATACTTGTCTAGAAAAATAGATAAAACGTTATAATAATTTTTTCGGTACGGTCACATGGCAAAAAACATTCTTGATATTGGATTTTTTACTAACATGTATTCCCAAGTCAACGGAACGGCCCTTGCTGTAAGATTCTTGTCAGAGGCCATCGTAAAACACACCGGTCACAATGTTCACATATTTGCTCCAAGAATTCAGAATGGTTATAAAAAGCCGGCTTCTCTACACTTTCATGAATTGGGAGGCGCAAGGATTTCTCCAAAAACTGGATTTGTTTTAAGTTTTCCTTTACACAAGTATTTTTTCTGTAGCCACGATTACCTAGATATAGGTCACATTCACACTCATGCAACGATTGGGAGCATGGCGATTAATTGGTGCAAGTTCCTTGGCGTTCCAATGATCGGGACCCACAATTCACCATTACAATTCTATGCAGCGCAGTATGTGCCATTATTCGGAAAGTTATTGACCAAAGTTGATTGGATTTGGAGATATGAAAGGCATGTGCTTGGCAAATACGATTTAATCCATGCTGCGACAAAATCTAAGAAGGATCTTTTGATCAATAAAAAGTTTAAAGAACCGATTATTGCCATGTCAAACGGTATCCAAGATTTATACTTTTCTGACGTCAAACAGAATGGTATTCGTGAAAAATATAATATTGGTCGCGATAAAAAAATTTTATTATACGCTTCTCGATTATCTCCAGAAAAGCACCCTATCAGCATAATAAAAGCATTCAAAAGAATTCACAAAGAAGTTCCTGATTCCCATTTAATATTGCTAGGGACGTCAGGACCGTCGACAGACATAGTTCGCTCCGTTTCGCAAAAACTCGACTACGTATCTTATCTTGGAGAAGTTCCATTTATAGACTTATTAAAGTTTTACAACACTGCCGATGTTACTTGCTTATGGTCTTTCATCGAAGCCGAGGGGCTCGTGCTTATCGAAGCAATGGCACAGGGAACGCCAAGTGTGGCAGCTAATGCTTGTGGAATAAGTAATGTAATAAGGCACGGAAAAACGGGATATCTTGCGGATAATCTCGACGAATTCAAGGATCACGTTGTAAAATTGTTTAAAGACGACGACCTTAGGGCAGAATTTGGGAAAAACGCTAGAAAAATAGCAGAACACTATAAAATGTGCCAAATCGCAAAAACTTGGATAAAAATATACAAATTTACTATTGATGAGCTTTATCCTTTGACTTTTTATCGGAAAGAAAGGAAGGAACGAGTTGATTTAGTTAAGGAATTCGTTCACCATTTGCCCAATGTGAGCTTCTAACTGAATATTTTAGATGGCTTTAAAAATTGAACCTTTTTCTTTTGTTCTCCAATTTCAATATACAACTTTCGCACAAACTCAAGGATTTTGAGTCTATTTCTTGAACAATACTTGAAAAACGCATGACACATGAGTTGTTTTCACAATGACCTGAATCTAAAATGAGATGGCCTATTTCATGTATTACTTCTTTTATAATTCTTTGGGTGAGTAAACTTTTATTTCTTTTTCTACTATAAAATTGTTCCTTTAATCTCAGTGAAGATACAACGCAACATTTATGTTTTAAATGGGCTTCTCCAAATAAAAACGATGTGTTGTCATTACTAGAATAAATTGGCAAGTTTGTTATCGAAATTATCATATCAAGTTGATTTTCAATCCTTTTGTCAATTAAAACGCTGTAAAACTTATTTGTAGGATGTACTTGCATTTTTTGCGATGTTTCACGTGATTTTTCTTTTTTGTCGTATTGATTTTTAATACCTTTAGATAGCATTTTTTTATTGAATTTATATTGACCTAGGTCAATTATATCGTAAAAAAAGGAATCAAATGCAACTTCTAATCGTTTTACAACTGCTTCCAGCATTTTTTTTTCAAAAACTCCACAGAATAAGACACCTAAATGGCATGGGAATATTATTTCCTTAGAATCTGCGACGCCTAAATTAAAATCATCTGGATAGGAAATTCCGATTTGATCAACTAATTTCTTTAATTTCTCCTTAAATCTAATATTAGATATTTTAGAAAGATAATTTCGAATTTTTCTCTCGTATTTTCGAAAGTTTCTCATTACTCGAAGTCGATTGTTGCTTTTTTAATTTTTAATATCATAATATAATCAAAAGTTAAAATTGTTTTGAGTTATTTTTCAAAGTAAAATTGTTTTTAATAGAAATAATATAATTGAATCGTAAATTATTCTACATGTTTAAATAAAAAGTTTAAAAAAACTTATTTTGTAAAAATGAACGACAATTCAGGGGATTCTGAGAAATCCTTATCAGTTCGAGAAGAGCATGAAAAAAATCACGCTGAAAATGAATCAAGAGAAGAATATGTTGACAAAGATTTTATACCACACTTTTTTCCAACCTTTACTATAAGAAGAAAACTATATCCCCTTCCGATAATCGTTGTTGTGGCAATTGCGGGTTTGTTATCGTACTTAACATATGTAGAAGCCGGTATACAAATAGACGGAGGATATGTCTCTGAAGAAGAATATGGTGCCATGGCAGGTCTATTAAATGGCATTATATATACTGCTATAGCGGCGCTCTCATCGTTTATCATCATATTTTTGGTGAAAAAAAAAGGAATAGACGTTTTGAAGTACGTGTTTGGATTTTCATTCGCTATACTTGGGTTTTTTTTGACGCTCTTCTTTGGAGAAATCTTGATCTATTTGATATACTACAATCTTCCGGCATCAGAACTGATATACTTGTTATATAATATAACTTATTACATTCTTCTCTTTGGAACTATTGCGTTTACGATACTGATGCTTTATAAGTATTTCACGTCCAAATCAATTTTTACAAAGAATTTTGTCGTTTTATATATTGGATTGTTAACTGGAGCTTTAATGGGCGTAATAATGCCATTATGGACTACTTTAGCAATTTTAATAGGTATTTCTTTATGGGACATTTTTGCTGTAAAATCCAAACGAGGACCGATCAAAGAAATGATAGATATCGCTTCTGATAAATATTCTGATAGTGGTTTTTCGAAAGAAGATTTGCAAGATAAAATGGACAGGGGAGAAATAATGTATGACACTTCTAAGCTAGAAATAGGCATCGGAGATTTAGCTTTTTATAGCATGCTCACTTCTAGCGCTCTCATTCAGTCAAACCTTCTTATTGTAATGATTTCAACGTCTATCGCAATAATAATTGGAACGGGAATTACTATTTCAGGATTAAAACGCAATAAGATTTTACCTGGACTCCCAATTTCAATCTTTATTGGGATCGCTACGATGCTTCTTTCTTGGTATATTGTTAATATTTTTGTTATTTAACATTTAAGATAAAGCCCCTTCCTTCAAACAATAGTAATTTACTCCTACATTTAAATGGATTGAATTAACTTTTTTTATTACTCTACTTTTTTAAGCATTAATAAATAATTAGATTTAGCAAAAAGATCGATGAATATGGTTGATATGGATAAAATTAAAACCTTTGCCGTAATTGGAGCTGGAACAATGGAACGCGAAATTGCACAAGTAGCTCTCATGTCGAATTCTTTTGAGGAAGTAATATTAAATGATATTAACGCAGAAGTATTAGAAAAAGCAACAGAATTTATTGAAGCCGGACTGAAAAAAATCGAATCTAAGGGTAAATTAGGTCAAGAGCTTTCGACCCACGCCCTCATGGAAAAATTAACGAAAGAATTAGATTTAACAAGAGCCGTGGTGGACGCAGATTTCGTGGTTGAGGCAATTCCGGAAATCATGGAATTAAAAAAACAAATATTTGAGAAACTAGGTAAATACGCTCCTGAACACGCCATTTTAGCAACTAACACGTCAACGATGAACATCTCTGACATTGCTTCCACATCAGGAAGACCCGATAAAGTGATAGGAATGCATTTTTTTACTCCTATTCCCATTCTTAGATTAATTGAGATAATTAAAGGTAAAAAGACATCAAATACAACCATGGAAATTACCATGGCTATAGGAAGAAAACTACCTGCTCTTAAAGGTAAAAGATTTTTGGCTCGAATTGAAAAAGAAAGTCCAGGATTCATTGTAAATAGATTAATCATTGGTAGCAGTCTTTATTTAAGTTGGCTCCTTGATCACGCAATGGAAAAAGGCATACCAATTGAACAAATTGATGCTGATGTGGGAGGTCTACAAGAATTAGGACCTTACGCTAAATGGGATTATCTAGGGCTCGATATTGTTTATCATGCTTTAAGTTATTTTTCTGAAACGCTTTCTCCGGATTTTACTCCCGGGAAAACTCTTACAAAATTAGTTAATGAGGGCAACCTGGGAAAAAAAACGGGTAAAGGAATTTATGAATGGGTCAATGACAAACCAAAACTTAATACAAAGAAAAAAGCGGGATTATTTAATTTTGAAATGTTTTATGCCGTTCAATTAAACGAGGGATGTAGGCTTTTAGAAGAAGGTATTGTTTCAGGTTATAAAGTGATCGATGAGACAATGTTAGCTGGGATGGACATGCCAGGACCTTTTGGTGCGGGCAAAAAAAAATATATAGAATGGTCAAAATTATTGGAAGATTTTATAGAAAGATCAGGATTACACTATTTAAAACCATGTAAATTAATGAAGTCTGGTGCCTTTGTAAAAATGAGAAAGTAATCTCAATAGACATTGGGCAAGATCCCAATCAAGACTAGTCATAATTTCATCAAAACCAGAGAAAGTCTTGTCTCGAACACCAGACTCAATTATCAGTGTATTAATTTTAGCCACGGTTTAAAAGATTTAGCACATGGGAATTTGTTAAAATTTATTGAAAACAATAAATTTAAAGTTAATTAGATCAGATTTTACATGTAAGATTTTACATTTAAAAATTATAACCTAAAATGTGTTGATAATTGGATATATTTAAAATATTGGAAAAACAAATGAAGAAAAGGATGTTCAGACCACTAGACAGATACATTCAAGAACCATCAGAACTGATTAAAGCTGTGCCAGAATCTCCTGAATTTGGATTCTTTACATGGTTTCGGATTTTTAGAGAGAAAAATATAAAACCAAAGATAAATATCACGATTAAGGCCATGCCTCATACCTTAAAATCCATAAGAGGTATTAAAAAATCATTTAAAACGCTTAAAAAAAATCCAAAAAATCCTTTAACCACCATAACGATAGAAGATTTGGATGAATTGGAAGAATATTCAAGGTCTATTGGTGTAGATAAAATTGGTTATACGATTCTTTCACCTCACATGATTATTAAAGACCAAGCGGTTCTCTACAAGAATACAATTGTTATCATTAAAGAAATGGATGAAGATCTCATTAATTTGGCTCCAAGCCCAAAAACTCAAGTCATGATAATGAAAACATATAACGAAATGGGAAAACAAGCCAATAAAATAGCCAAATTTTTAAGAAATAAAAATCATGCTGCTCATGCGGGTCCTGCATTAGGAGGTTTATCAATTTATCCTGTATTAGCAAGGAATGCAAATATGGGAGGGATTGGTCGTCATGGTCTATTGATTACGCCCGAATTTGGACCTAGACAGAGGATTGCAGTAATTTATACTAACATTAGCAATTTACCTATTCCGAATTCAAATTCTTATCAATGGATTACTGAATTTTGCAAAACTTGTGTGAGATGCATGGAATATTGTCCCACAAAAGCAATATACGACGCCCCGATTATCAAGCAACATGACATGTTAACTCATATTGATGTTGAAAAGTGTGCAATTGGTTTCTTGAACTATAGTTGTAGTATATGTTTAAAAGTGTGTACATTTAATAGAAATTCATATGATAAACTTAAAAAAACATGGAAAAGAAAACAAAAAAATCCGAGTTTTCATTAAATGAAATTTACGATAATGAATGATGTAATTGCGATAATGAATGTTGTAAAGGTTTAATATAAACCTTTATATTAAACTTAATTTTACTATATTTTAACATAATTAATTTTTCTATTGAAATTACGAGGCATAATAATCATGAGTTTTATAGATGGCTTGAAGAATCTATTTAAAAAACCAATTTTAGCAATAATTGTAATTTTGTTTATCATAGGATGGGCATTCATATTAGTTGGATTAACCTTTTTTCCCCTAGGATCATTAGACGATTTTATTTTAGGACTTGTAGGGATACTCGTGGGCTTTACGTTAGTTTTATGTATATTTTCTCTGTTCGTAAAAATTGAAGAAATGAAAATCTATTTGATAATCATAGCTGCTGTTATTACCATCCCTTTCTTGTTCATATTTAGGGATTTCATCTTAAATTATTTTTACGTCTTTTGTTTAATAGTAAATCAATTACTTACAGCGTTCTTTGCGTTCAGACTATGCATGAATTATTCTACCAAACTCGATGACTGGCTTTATACTAAGAAAGAATCTAGGAAATACACGCGGGTAATAGAGTTTATCGGTTTTGGAGCAATCACTTGGTGGCTATTGAGAATTGCGATGCTTTTCTGGCAACTTATGAATGTTGTTATTTTTTACATATTCCTAGTCCTATTAGTTATTAACATTATATTGATGTTTTTTGTAGTAATAAGATATCTCTTTACTAAAAAATTCTCGGCGTACATCACACTGTTCTTCATCTTAATTTTCTTTTACATGTCGTATTTTATTATCGATATGCTAGCTGGAGTAATATTTGCAGATCCTTCCGATATTGCGCGGACTTCTTTTGCGATTGATTTAGCGCTGTTTTTTTACATCATTGGTTCGATGTACGAGAAAATTGATTATATCCACGATAAATTTAAATATTTCAAAGTCGATACAGTAGCACTTTTCATTATTATCATGAAATTAATTGTTCAAGTAACTAAACTACCGAATGTGACTATAATTCTTGCGCCGTTATTACAAGAAATAGGGGTTTTAATAATATTTATAGCCTTTACTTTGCTATTTGGAATAGGATATATATGGGTTCATAAAGAAGGAAAGAAATTAAAATAATTTGATTACAAAATTTAATATTTTTATTTTTTTTTATATTCATTAGGAACAGAATGCATTTTTATTAATCAATTCCTAAAAAAATCGCCAATTGCTTTTAAAGCATGCATGTTTCATTAAAATTTAATGAGGTATAAGGTTTTATCACATCTAAAACTTCAGACGCTTCACCAAAAAGCGGTATCAAAAAAATATTGGATTTTTTCAATGAAATGGAAAAGAATCATCCAATAACATTGAAAGAAGTAGTTGATAAAACTGGAATATCGTATACTTATGTTAAAAGGGTTTTGGATAAATTTAAAAAAGAAGAATACTGTGGATTTCACTTTGATAAATCTGGTGGTACGTGGATCGCATGGAAGGATAGAGAAAAAATTCTTCCAAAATTAGACGATACCTGCAGTCGATATTTATAATGATCGTATTTTCGTTCTTTCTTTAAATTTTTTTCTTAAAACCTTTTCTTTTAATTCCCCCATTTTTAAAACGAAACACTTTTTAGTTTCATGTGCAATTACTTGGTCGATTTCTTCAATAACCATTTGTATGATCTCACTCCCTGTATCAATTCTAAGAAACGATTTTTTGCAAATTTTAATATTAATTTTAAGGGGTAGAAGTTAAATGTTGTATTTATTTTACTAAAAATTAACCCCCTTAATCTCTTAGCATACTTGAGCTCCGAAGAAATATATTCACGTAATAAACCTAAGTAGGTTGATTCTATTTTCCTATTTTCACGTATATTTTTTAGAATTGCGAAGGATGCAAACTCAGCCGTTTTTTGAGCATAAAAAATACCTTCTCCCCATAAAGGATCAACAACTCCACCAGCATCACCGATAAGAATTACATTGTTTTTAAACACCGGGTTAATATCGAAATTCCCGTAAGGAATAGGGTGACCAGATATTTTAGGAACAATCTCTAGATTGATTTTTAATGCTGACATGAAATCTTTTATTGCCTTAACAAAATAGCCATTGTTTTTTCTATTAAGAGCACCAACTCCTATAATTATCTTCTCTTTATTTGGAAATAACCACGCATATCCATATTTTACAAAACCAAATGAGAGAATTGGATAATGGAATTTGTCCTCTTTTAAGTCATTTCTATCTATGAAACATTCAAGTGCTGTAGCTAAATTATGTTGCCATTGATTTTTTTTTATTAGCCTATTGCGGATGAATTCCTGCCGTATTACGCTATTTACACCATCAGCACCAATAATAAACTTCGATTTGAATTTTACACCATTAGATAAAAGTACTTCGCGAGAAATTAAATCAACCTGTTTAACTTTGTTGCCCTCAATTACCTTGGTGCCAACTTCCTTTGCTTTTTTTAGTAAGTAATTATCGTAAACTCGCCGATCTACAAAATAAAAAGGATAAGATGAGAAACCTTTTGAAATTGTCTTCTCGAATTTATAATTAATTTCATAACGACTTGTATAATAATTTATAACTCCTTTTTCTTGAAGGGTGGATAAGGGTTCTTTAAATATATTCTTTAGTAAATCAAGTGTTTTTAAACTAATAAGACCTCCGCATAGTTTTGGTCTTGGAAATATTCTCTTGTCAATAATTAATACATCTAATCCGAGTTTACTCAAGATATACCCTGCTGTAGACCCTCCTGGTCCACCACCAACAATGATCACGTCAAGATCAAGGTTTTGTTTCGACATCTTTGTTTTTTACGTTGAGGTTTCTATTTATTGAGTTTAAAAAAACTTTTTTTTAAAATAATATCGCTTTTTCATCCAAAATTCTAATTATTTTTTTATTCATTATCATTTTAAATCAAATCTTAAATCTTATATTTGATATAATGCCATGCCATCTTTATAAAAAAGAATTTGGATTTTGGTCCTCCTAGTATGATATTTACGATTTCATGAGCGAGTTTTCTGTCTTGCATTGCCCATTTTATAATTAAATCGAAAATTTTTTTGTTAAATACAAATTTTTTTACCCTATAATGTAATTTCAAGTCCTTGCCTATTGTTTTTTTGATTCTTGAATTAATTTTTTTGAGGACTGTTTTTGAAAAGCACTTACTAAGCTCTTTTTGACTTGCACCCCGTTTTTTTTTCATCCTATATCTGTGTACTAAATTCCCTAAAAGCTCTCCTGCAAGTTGCCCTGATTTCATGCTAAAATATATACCTTCTCCAGTTAGGGGCGAACAAAAGCCACCTGCATCGCCTACCAACATCACTCTATCAGATATTATCCTTTTATATTGTCTAGACGATGGTAAGACAGCCCCCATATATTTTGAGTTTCCTATTTCGTCATTTTCCGTTGAATTGTCCGGAAGATAATTCTTTTCGATTAAAAATTGTTCAAATTTTTTAGTCGAATCCTTAAGAACATGTCCTTGCTTTATTAAACTAATAACCCCAATGTTTGTGCCGATACTTCTTGGAAAACTCCACCCATATCCTTTTAGATTGTTGAAATGAAAAAATAATTGAATGGTCAAAGGATCTTTTATATCTTTGTTGTCCTCGCCCGAATTATTAAACAATATCTCTTTTTCAATAGAGACACTAAGATCCTCTTTCTCATTTAACTTCCGCTTAGGATCGTATAAACCAATTTTAAACAATTTAGCAACCGTGGAAATCGCAGAATCGGCACCCACAACCGCCAAACAAGTATAATTTTTTCCGTTCTGCGTATATACTATCACATTATTGTTGTTTATTTCAATATTAATTACTTTTTCTCCCGTTATAACTTTGCACTCCATCCCCGAGAGCAAGTCTAACATTTTTTTATCGAAATCCGTGCGATTTTTACTCATTCCTATTAATGGTTTTTTTAAATCCTCTGAACACACGTTAACATGGTTTTTCAAATCTGTTGAATGAACATTTACCGAATAAATATATGTGTCCATGAAGTCTTTAACAAATGGAAACTCTTTTAATACGCGTATTGTTAGACCGCCAGCACAAGCCTTTCTCCTTGGAAATTTAGCTTTGTCCAATAATGTAACTTTAATTCCATTTTCAACTAAAACTTTTGCCGTAGTAACTCCTGCTGGACCCCCACCAATAATAATAACCTCTGTATCATTTCTCATGAAACATCATAATTTCTAATTTTTTAGACAAATAGTTACAGAAAGGTTCTGAAATTTTTTAGACAAATAGTTACAGAAAGGTTCTGATAATTCAATTAATTAAATTGAAATATTATTACTATGATTAAAATTTTTTTATCATGACTGCTCAAGAAATTTGATGCTTTTAGAATTGCAAATATATTTAAGAGCATCATGAAATCTCAAAATAATTTGAGATTCTGAAAAAAAAATTTTGATTAAAATCAAGTTTACTTTTTTTTGTTTTGAGCCATTTTGGGGGGGGAAAAAGACAAGGGCAAAAAAAAAAAAAAAAAATGTCTAAAAAAAAAACGCGTGAAAAAAAGGATTTTTTGATTGGTTTTAGGTATAATGTCGGGGATAGAATTAACACAGTTAATTGGGTGATTCTGTATCAAAAAGACAATCATAAACACATTGAATTGCTAACTTTTGATATCGGAGAATTTCCGTCTTGGATAGGAAAAAATGTTTGGATCTTTAACATAGTACTTGTATAGGTAATGCCTATATAAATTCTATATGTTAAGTATTTGAAAAAAGTTAAGAAATAAGACTTTATCAACCCATTAATAACCCCCTAATAATGAATTTTATTAAAGCCCAATATCATTTTATAATAGGAATTTGACATAAATTATTATGGATAAAAAGCAACATTATGAGTGAACGCTTAACACTTGTTAGAACAAAATCATTTAACGATGGATTGAAAACACTAATTCCAAAGAGGAAACATTCCAATATTATTAATGATCTTATGACATTTACTGCTGATGATGTTAGAGGTTGGAGTAATTTAAAAGGAAGAAGTCTTAATATTTTAAAAAAACATAGGTATAGCGATTTTAGAATTCTTGTTGTATATTGCGAACAATGTTTTAATTATTTTGACGCAAGACTGAATTGTACTATTTGTAACGAGAATAACCTACAAAGAATAATAGCTGTTGATATTGATCATAGAAGTAAAGTATATAATAGGAGCAAAATCGATATGACTGGAGAATTTGATTAAAATAGACGCTTTTCCGAAAAAATAAAATTCCCTTCTTTACAATCTTTCAATGATTTTTTTATTCCTATAAATTTTTTAGAATTAAGTAAAATATCTAAAGTATCATACCAATCTTCATCAAGTAAGAATTTTTGTCTTGGTGTTTTTATTTTTTTAGGATTGATTATTACCTCATAATCTTTATAGAGATCAAAGGGTTTTTTTGCAAAACCAATTGAGCTTAAAGAATAGATATGTTTAGCAATATCATCCCCATTCATTTCGCCAAAATTTTCGATAATATCATCAAGAGTGTTAAAAAGCCAATTAAATTCTTGAAAAAGATCTTCAATTTCGTACAAAATTCCTTTTGTGGTTGATGTTGACCAATATCTATTTGAATGTTTTATATAACTGTTAAAAGATAAGTTCTCTAATTGCCGTCTAATAGCGTCGCTATAAGGACCCATCGGGTATTTCTTCATTACATAAAGAGGTCCTACAGAGTTGTTTTGAAGTAATTCTTCTTCAAGTAAGAAAAAAATTTTTGCTATTTTTTTTCTTTCCCCACCCGTTTTAAGATTTCCTAAAATGTATAGATCTAAAACAAGATTTTCATAATTTACTTTTGTCATTTTATTAGCTCTAATTTATAACTGTGATTCGTATTTGCATTAGTCACTATAAATATTATTCTCTAAAAATTTAAATTTTTAGATCTCAAGCAGATGTTTAAAAGTATGAACGAAACTATTAAAAATCATAATTTAATCTGAGTTTACTTAATCTTTGTACAGCTGCTGTTTTTTAATTATTACACACATTAGCAGCCAAAACAACATATTAAAGAAATTGAGATTAGAATGATTATTACTTTTAATGTAATGCCTTTTGAAAGATGGCAAAATGGACTGAAAATTTACATATTAGCTATGGCAATTTTTTAATAATTAATAGATACTCTAATAGGAGATTATTCGAAAGTCATTGATATACCATTATGGTTTATAGGAATAGAATAAAAAAAAGTCAATTTAATCTCGTATAAATAATAATCGCTGAAAAAGAATTAATAGACATTATAAGGAATGAAATTAAAAACTTCAGTCGTTTTCAGAGATTCATAATGAAAGAGTGGAATTTTCTATAGTAAGCTTTTTTTAAATAAAATATTTATTCTTTATTTAAGAATAATAAATCTAATTTTTTTCTTAACATTTCTCGAGGATCTGCTTCCGTAAATTTGAGTTTTATCATTTCAATGATATCATCATCATCAAGATTAATAATAATTTTTTCAGATTGATTGATTAGATCTTTTACCAATTTTAATGATTTATTTTGATTTTTTATCTTTCTACAAACGAGGATACCAAAATCTCCTATATATTTCGTTAATCTTCCACTAATTTGGTCAAATTCTCTATTCTCTAAATCTCCTGAGTAATTCTTACATTCAATTACTATATATGGACAATGAATTTCAAATTTGTTAATAAGATCATAAAAAAATCCAGAATTACTCACATTTCGCGCCAAAATATCGATACGCTTCCTTCCTTCATTAATTTCTTCTTCTGTTTTTATATCCTTTAAATCGTTGCTAAATAGAATTTTAAATAAATTTGCTATATATAACTGAAATTTATACCAATCTCTCTGACCCGGCTTTAATTTTTTTAAATCATTGATTAAATCATTGGCTTTTTTTATATCGTTTGAAAGAAGTTTTTCCTGGATAAGTAAATTCCAAATTTCTTCTTTTTCATTATTTATAAACTTATTAGGCTTCCATTTTTCAAGCTCTTTAAAAACTTCTTGTTCAACTATTACTTCTTTCTTCCAAACAATAAAATGAAGTGAGGCAGCGAGCTCTATTCTTCTTGTACTTTTTAATATATCTTCAAAAAGAGTAATTATTTTATATTGTGCTAGATCATTAAGTGTATTCCCATTTTCTGATTCAAATAAATCATTATCTCGTAAAAAGTCATTGATCTTTTTGTCATTTCCTACTATAATTTCTTTATCGAAATATTTCTCAATTTTAATTAAACCTTCTTCCTTAAAATAATCAATATAATTTTGGAGTTCAAAGCTATATGGTCCATACTTATGTTGTCTAAATTCAAATTCTAAATGGGGAACATCATAATATGTTAAGAAATAAATAAATTTATGGAATTTAGTTATCCCATTAATTCTTTTTAATTCATTTATTATTCTTAAAAGATTTATTTCCTTCAAGATCTCTAAAAAAAAAATTTCTTCTTTATTATCTAATTTCAAACTTAATATTTAAAACAAAAGAGTATATGAAATTTCAAAATTCTATTTTAATTTAAATTTAATGTGAATTTATGAATAAAAAAATAAGCTTGAGAAAAAATATCCTAGTGTCATATTTGCCGATCATCAAGGATTTTTGTAAGGATGGATGGAATGAAGAAGGGAGGATTCCTTTTTGCTTTTGACGAGTTTGGAGCAATTTCCATGGAAGACATCATTGTTCCAATTGGCAGTAAAATTGTCAGACCTTATTCTTTAATAGATTCTTTAAATTTTCCCAACGAAGAAGCATACAACAAATTAAAGTCAAAATGGAACTTAAAAATAAAGAGATGGAACGATGATTTACTTGTTCCAAAGATTCATCGTTATGTATTTTCAAGGGACCTAAAATCGATGCACGACAAATTAAAACTCTTGCCCGAACTCAACGAGGCTAAATTCAGTTTTGGATCCATGGGAAATAGTTAATTTTTAAGTTGTTAATTTTTAAGTTTTTAAGAAAGATCAATAGGTTTAATAGGGTTTCCTAACAAATCCAGATAATTTAGTCGTTTTAGGTTTTCGGCACCATCTTTTTTATCGATCCTATTGAACGATAGATCCAAGTGCGTTAAATTTTCAAGCTTGCCAAGTCCTTTTATTGTTTGTATCATATTATTTGATAGATTCAAGTACTCCAAGTTTTTCAACTTGTTTAATCCCTCAATTTCTTTTATTCTATTGTAGCTTAAATCTAAGTTTTTTAAATTCTTTAGTTCATCCAATCCCTCAATTCTTTCTATTTTATTCTGGCTTAAATTTAAGTATTCTAAATTCTTTAGTTCGTCCAATCCCTCAATTCTTTCTATTTTATTCCTGTTTAATAAAAGGGATTTCAATTCTCCTACGCTTTTTAAACCCTCAATCTTTTCTATTTCGTTTTGATCTAATCTCAAATAATTTAAATAGCGTAAACTTTCTAACCCCTTAATTTCCTTTATTTTACTTAATCCAAGTATCAATTCCTTTAAGTCACTCAGACTTTTTAGCCCTTCTATTTCCTCAATTTGATTTCCGTGTAGGTCCAAGACATCTAAGTCAACTAACATTTCAAGTCCTTCTATCTTTTTAATTTTTTGATGCCGCAAACACATCTTTCTTAAACTTACTAACTTTTTCAGATTAATTATTTCGGGGATTCTCTCAACCATATTTTCGAAGATGTAAATTTCTAATACGCCTTCTTTGACAAAAATTATCTTACCATCGTATTCCACATATTCCAAACTTGATGCCAATCCATTATTCAAGATTTTTAAAAAATTATAAAGCTTTGCCTTTGGCACGTATTTTTCTTCAATATATGGAGGGGTTGTTAATACCTCTAAAATGACCTTTTCCAACAATTTTTTAATTTTTTCACCCAAATTTACAGTCAAAGATTCGAGTTGTTCCAGCGAAAGATAACTTACATATCCCTGTTTTAACAAATATAAGGTCACTGGTTCGAAACCCGAAATAAATCGTCTTCCAATCTCTTCTTTGAATGCCTTTTCAGCTCTTTGATCTCCTGCTTTATAGAGTTTTTTCAAAAGAGGGAACGCAATGTTACTATGAAGTAATTCTGTATTGTAATTATATATCGAAAAAGCATCCAAAGCCGAACAATGTGCCTTAAACTCCTCTTCTGGCAATATATTAAAGTAAAAAGGTCCTGATTCTTCTGATTCCTCCAATTCATGACTATACTGCTCTGCTTTTTCGTCTATCGAAGTGAACTGCATTTCTTCAATAACATTCTTAACTTGTTCTTGGCAGTCCGACACATCGTCTCTTATTATCTCATCGATTAACAAGTATTTACACTGTCTAAACCGCTCTCTTCCAACATATATTACGGTTTCTTTTCCTTCTAACCTTAATTTTAAGTACTCGTTAATTTGGTATTCCTTTATTGGCATATAATTCTAATAAATTAATGTTTATATGAATATTAAAAAATATTCTTTTTATAATCACTATTTGATGCTTTCACAATCGCATATATATTTAATAACATCATGAAATCTCAAAATAATTTAAGACATAGTTAATTTCATTAAGAATGAAAGAATTGATAAAACTAATTGAAGCACTTAAAAATAGCGAAATCATAGATATAGTGGATACTCGAATAAATGAATTCAGCGAAATAAAGAGAAAGTCAGCAGATGATATCTTTAAAGAGCTATGCTTCTGTATAATGACAGCAAACTGTGCGGCAGCAAAATGTATAGAAATACACGAAAAAATCAATCATGGATTTTTAAGTTTATCTGAAATCGAGTTAATTAAAAAATTTAAAGAGCTTAAGTATAGATTTCCAAGTGTTCGCGCGAAATATGTAGTCGAAGCAAGGGAATATAAAAACGAGATAGAAAAAAAAGTTAAATCTCATGACGATGGTAATGAATTAAGAGACTGGATCGTTAAAAACATAAAGGGGATTGGATATAAAGAAGGGAGTCATTTTCTTAGAAATATTGGATTTAAAAATTACGCAATAATTGATTTTCACGTGATTGATTTGTTGGTAAAACAAGACTTAATCGTTAAACCAAAAACATTAACAAGAAAAAAATATCTGGAAATTGAGGGCTTATTAAAAAATTTAGGAAGAAAATTAGATCTTAATCTGGCAGAACTTGATTTATTTTTATGGTTTCTTGAGACAGGAAAAATCTTGAAGTAAATCACCAAGTATTTTTGTGTGAAATTTAACACTAACTTTTATTTGCTATCAAAAATTTTTACATTACAACAAAAAAAAATAAATTTTTTGAAGAAAAATCATGAAAATAGAAAAATCTAGTCAAGAACTAGAAAACGAAGTAATTTACTCGGGCCTCTGCATTCATTGCGGAAGCTGTAACGCTTTCTGTCCGCACATGGATTTTGACGAGAAAACTGGCGAAGCTTATGTGGTTGATGAGTGCGCCGAGACAATAGGTTTATGCTATAACGCTTGTCCGCGAAGCTTTCTTCCCATAAGTGAGATTGAACAAAAATTATATGGTAAAACTCGCGTTGATTTAGCCATGGGCGTTTATAACGATATCATTCAAGTTAAATCGAATAATAATGATGAAATTTTATTTAATCTCGTTTTAGCGGCTTTTGATGAAGGAATCGTCAAATACATGGTTTTAAGCGAGGTAAAAAGCAAGAAACCTCCAGTAGCTTTTCCTGTAATTGTTGATAGTGCCCAAGATGCAAAGAAATACATTCCTAAAGCGACAATGGATAACGCAGGACCATTAATCACGGGTATTGGTAAAGCATATAAGGATTATAAGAAAAATGTTGGAATAATTGCTAATCCATGTCATTTACAAGGCTTGGCCAAGATTCTGACCTCGGACTTCAATACTGGTGCTGAAATAACTTCATTAATGATCGCTTATTGCTGTTCCTCGGGAGGCATGACGGGTTGTAAGTATTGTACAGATTTCGCTGGTGAATTTAGTGATATTTCTTATTCCCCGTGGGGTGCTCCAAAACCTGAAGCCTTGTTAATTATTAGAACAGAAGTCGGTCAAAAAGTAGTGGATGCAGCGATAAAGAAGAAATTAATCACTGTAAGTAATCCGAAACCAGATCTTAGCGAAATGAAAAAATTTCTTAATAGAAAACGTAAAAAAAATTTCTTAACCCTTTTAGGAAAGGATTTAGTTTCTGCCAATTATTTAAAGTTAAATGTGGACGAGTTAAAAGATATACTCAAGGAATAATAGCAAGAAATCCAAATTTTCATTTTTTTCATTATTTTTCTTTTCTGAAATTATAGTCCATTTTTTTTCTCCTTCAGTGCCGGACAAGCGCGGAAAGGATAATTGCTCAACAAATTCTTTACTATAGGACTGAATTTGGAGAATTATTTATAACAATATTATACCATTCATTTAAATTTTTGAAACTTGAATATCTCGTAATGTCGTAACAAATCAAACATCCTTGGACGTCAGTAGAATATTTAGGTAGGAAAAATCTAAAATTTTAAATTTATTTCATCTCAATTAAATGCTTAATTATTCATTCATTATGGTTCGAAGATTTTCAATTATCTTAATTTGAACGCTTTTTGGCAACTTTTCAAGTGCTTTATTTAATTTCCCCTCACTTAAATCTTTAATATCCCTATAAATTACTGTTAAAAAACAGGTCGTTAATGCTGGAGGAGTAATTAACATGCCATAAATAATTAATGAGAGTAATATTGGCTCTGAGTCTTCCATCCCCGTCCCAGGTAAATTGTATTGAAATTCGATACCTGTAAAGAGCTCATAATGCAACAATACTGCAAAAACCACGTTTATAATGTTAATGGATAAGAAGACTGCAAAGTTAATGATAGAAATTTTTTTATAAGTTTTTATTTTAAGGAGAGATATGACGCGATCTAAGTCTTTAAATTGTAATGAATCGCGTTTATTGGTTGTTGTGTGTTCATTTTCATTGATATTTAGCTCTATTCTACTATATTTCCATAGGTCGATGAATAGCCAAAAAAAACTAAAACTGTAGATGAAGATAAAAATCAAGATGAAATAGAATATATAATCGTCTATTAATTGAGGATGATAAAGACTTTCAGCTCCTAGCCAGAAAATCAGGATTAATAAAAATATTGCGCAGAAATTTAATCTGGTGGCATTTTTATCTTCCAAACCGAAAGGTTTAAAAATTATAGGTTTACCCGAAAATTCGATTCTATGCTTCCCCGTGTCTAATATTCTAAAAAAAAGGGAAAAGGCAAATGCAATTAGCGGAAATAGTAAAAATAAAATGGTTTCCCACATTTGTCCCATGACTAAGATATAAATGAAACTAAACAAAATTAAATCTCGTAATAAACTCTCAGAAATTAGATCCTTTAAGGATAAAGAATTATTTTCACTCATTTTTTTTATTAAAACATTCTTAATAATTAAATTTTTATACTTTAATAATGATTTTTACAAATAAATTTATCAAAATGTTAGTTAAAATTCATCATGTTATAAGGCTTGTTTTGAAACATCAAAATAATCTTTTTAAAAGATATATTTAAGTCATGTTGTTATCGTCTCTTACGATCGTAAGCTAATACCACACGATTTAACGGTTAATAAATAAATTTTAATAGTCCTTACTAATTTTAATAGTTATTACCTATCATAATATATTAAAATTGGTTTTGGTGAAACTGAATAAATTACTTAGAATTCTTTCCATATCCGCAATTTAGGAGTTCTCAAGAAAAGATTATAAAACAAATTGAAGAAAGTGCCAGATCTAGAAAAAATATTCTATTATCTGCTCCGAATGGAACGGGGAAAACGGTTATTGCTTTAAGTAGTCTTCTTCCATTAGCTTACGAAAATGATTTGAAATTAATATATGTGTGTCGAACGCACTCTCAAAATGCAAGGGTTATTAAGGAATTGAGCAAAATCGCCAAAAAAATAGGTGAAAATAATCCCAACTTTAAAATAAAAGGATTATCCATTCGTGGAAGGAATGAAATGTGCTTGCACAAGACTCTTTTAGGTCTGAAGCTTAATCCAAAAGAATCAATGTCAGTATGCAGGGACTTGAGGAAAAATAGAAGTTGCTTGCATTTTCTCAATTTATTAAAGAAAAAGGATGGCTTGGATAGTCCAATATTGATTTCACCAGACATTTTAAATAAACCAATTGACGCGGACGAACTTATTAATCTTTGTAAGGAAAAAA
>JAUXAJ010000074.1 GCA_030620005.1 Promethearchaeota archaeon
TTAATTATTTTAACGCTTAAAAGAAATTGGGTGAGATTTGATGTTAAGCATTGAAATTTCACTTAGGAGGTAAAAATGCAATGTCTTACTAAAATTATTAAAATTACCAATAATTACAAATTACAAAACTTAAGTTATTAATTTAAAATTAGATTACACTAAACATACTTATTTTAAATAATAGTGTATAAAAAAATAAAAAATCTTGATGGAGAAAGAGAATGGGAAAGCGAGCAAGTCCTTTAGACATATATGCGCTTCTTGATAAGAGTAACTGTAAAGATTGTGGTTACGACACGTGCATGGCTTTTGCTACTGATCTACTTGAGAGGAATATTCGTTTAGACGATTGTACTCATTTAATGAAGGAGCCCAAGCAAGCAAAAAACCTTGTAAAATTAAGGAAACTTACAATGCCTCCTCAAAAGCCCGTGATCATCGGAGTAGGGGACAGAGCAATAACGATTGGTGGCGAAGAAGTTTTAATGAGACATCAACTCACTTATTACAATCAGACCGGTATCTTTATTGAAGTTGCCGACAATGTAGCTGACTTGGAAGATATTGTAAAATATTTAACCGATGTGAAAGTTGAAAGAATGGGTGAGGTTTTAACTTTAGGTGGCATTGCTTTAAGATGCGTGTCTGGTGATGCTGAGTCTTTTAAAGCAGCAGCCAAAAAAATCTCTGAAATCTCAAATATTCCAACGATCTTATGTTGCCTTAATGCTGACACATTGTTAGCTGCGGCCGGAGAAATAAAAGACAAAAGACCTTTATTGTACGCTGCGACAAAAGATAACTGGGAACAAGTTGGGAAATTTGCGGTAATAAACAATTTACCCGTAGCAACTGTTTCCCTTGATATGGACGAGTTAATGTCCTTAAGTGCAACTTTGCAAAAATTAGGAGTTAAAGAAATCGTATTAGATGCCGGTACGCTTTTTGGTCCAGGCAATTTATCAGTAACCTACGATAAGATTCATCAAATTAGAATAGCCGCTATTAATAAAGACGACGCAAACGCCTGTTGGCCCGTGATGGGCGTGCCAGCGGCATATTGGAGTGAGACAAAGGTTGAAGACGATAAAGATCTTTGGAAACATCAATACGAAGAAATAATAATGGCAGCAATAATGGAAGCTGTTGACACATCTTTAATAGTCCTGCATACAGGTCAGAAAAAAGAAGAGATCTGGGCATTATTAGCTTTAATGACCTTGCGTCAGAGTGTCTTCTCGGATCCAAGGATATATCCAGCTGTCGATCCTGGAGCGTACAAAATTGGAGAACCTGATGATATGTCGCCTATTTGGGTTACAAGCAACTATAGAATGACCAAAATTCCAGTTGAGCAAGACATACAAGGAGCTAACCTTAATGGTTGGCTGTTGGTCATAGATTCAGAGGGAATTGGAATCGAATCTGCGGTTGCAGGAGGCCAGTTTAACGCTACTGCAGTTGCCGAAGCAGTAACCGAATTTAAAGTGTTTGATAATGTTAAACATAGAATACTTATCCTTCTTGGTATGGCGGCAAGAATAAGTGGAGCCTTAGAAGATGAAGCAAACTGTTACGTCGTCGTTGGACCAAGAGACAGTTCGGGAATTTCAAAATACATAGAAACTCTATGGAAGCCCGAAGAATTCATGAAGGAATTCAACGAGCGTGGAGAATAAAGATATAAATTTTGTAATTCCACTTTTTTTTTATTTTTTTTATTTTAGACTTTAAAAATCTAAATTATCTTTTTAAATTGCAGAACGAGAAAGTTTAAAATAACGAAATGATAATGTCTTCGGAAATTTCGATGACACTACCCAAGATTAAAACTCTTGAATTGCTACCTTGTTTTAACTGATCTATCGAGTGGTTGCCGGTTAACACGCCTATAAACGGGCAGTTTAAATTTTCGGCGAGAATTTTATCACTTGGATGATCTCCTACTACAACAAAGGTGTGGAAAGGATATTTCTTGAATAAGAATTCTTTCAAATTAGGGTCGTCCTTGCTTTTAATATCCGAGGTTTCTCCTATAACATGGTCGAAATATTTGAATAGGTTCAAAAATTTTAATAATTTAATTGCCATTTCCTGCTTTTTTGAAGTAATCACGCCTAACAGGAATCCCGCATTTCTCAATTCTTTTAATTTATTTATTACTCCGGGGTATAATTTAACTTGGTAAATTCCCTTGCTCCCATAATATTCTCGAAATGTAGACGATAATATTGACGAAGAAAAATCAGTAAATTTAGAGAACATCACATCTAATGGCGTTCCAATCAATGTTTCAACCTTAAACCTGTCAACCTCAGGAAAATCATGTTTCTTTAGGGCATAATTAAAAGAATTTACTATGCCTTCTCTATTATCGATAAGGGTAAAATCTAAATCGAAACTTAACACGATTTTTTTTTTTTTCATGGATCATTTCATGTTTTGTTCTAACTTGAAGCCTTTAAATAACTCAAGTAAATACAATATTTCTTCAGCGCCTTCAATTAATCTCCTTACATTATACGGAAAATTGCTAAATTCCACTTTTTTTCCTTCTTGGACCCAATTAATCATTATTTTTATCATATTTTTATACTCTTGAATGGTCTTACCATCAGAATCGATTTCTGAAATGACCTTCCAAGCTCGATCTAATTTTTTGTTAAGAATTGACGAAATAGATGCCAACACATATGAATATACTAAATGAGAATTACCAATTTTTTTTAAGCTCGCAGCACGATAATAGTATTTATAAACATTCCAGACCATGCTTCTCAAAAGAAAATCTTTAGCCGTGTCTAGTTGTTCGTAGAACTTTATACTTTCCAAAATAAGAGTCGCTGCTGTGAAAAATTGCTTGTTTTGTAAACCTTCTTTAGCAATTTTACTTAATCCTCTAACAATTTGGTTGAATATCCCAAATCTATTATATTGCAAGTCGCCCTCAATTGCCATGTCGTATGCGTTTAAAAAGCTCACGGTGGATTGATTAAAATCATTAACCTTCCAGTAATAATCTCCAGCCTTTGTAAAATGTTTGTATGCCATTTCTAAATTATTCAATTCTTTAAACAAGCTCGCGGCGTCAAAAAAATTTATAGCGGCGTCGTTATAAGAATCTTTTTTTTCAGAATAATTACCTGCCAATACAAAGCAAGAAGCTGATTCGACCAAGTAATCAACGATCTCTCGATAACACAATCCCGCGCCTCGATAATATCTAGAGATTTTTTCAAAATTCTCCTTATTTTTTTTTAATGATTCTGCTAGATTAACATAAGCTCCTGCTTCTTTTTTAGAATAATTTATAAATTGCTCGTTATCGTCAATAAGACCGTATAAATTTTTTAAAATTTGGCATATTTGAGCCAAGGTCAAATTCTCGTTTTTTTCTTCGTACTCCAAATATAAATTCGAAAAATATTCAACCCCGTCTAATATATTATTCTTTGACGCTTCGTGGTCGTCAACTTCAAGATAGCAAGAAGATATTTGTTGATAAGAGTAAGATAGTAAATCAAGATAAGCGTTAAACTTAGCTATTTCAATTACACCAGAGTAATATTTAATTGCCTTCTTAAAATTGGGAATTCTTAAATACAATTCAGCAATATTTTGTAAATTCTGAGTTAATTTACGCGTTTCGTTAAATTCAATTAACAACTGGCTTTCTTGCTTCAAAAAATTTATGCTTTTTAATATATATTTTTTTTCGAATTCCTTATCTTGAAGTTTAATATCGTATAATTCGCTTATTCTAAGACATATCCCCGCAATTTCTCGCACTCTTCCTTGCATTGTTAAATCGTCAATCTGTTCCTCTCGCACTGTAATTATCTTTTTATACAATTTTAACACTTCTGGATATTCAGAGTCTTCTAAAAACTCTGCTGTGGTATATAAAAACTCTGATGCTTCAAGATATTCTTTTCTTAAAACTTGATCGTTAGAATAATCAATAATAGATTGAATCAATTCTTTTATTTTTCTCTTTCTCAGGTTAAAATCGTTGATCGCATTTACTTCGTTGAGAGATTCTTTTAATTCTTCTAAAAAATCGGTGTATTCGAAAAAATTTTCATCTTCAAGTATCGCGATCAACCCAATATTACTGGTAATTATTAACTATAAATAATTAGAATAGAGTATCATGAAATAAAAATTTTTGAATTTTTTAAATAATAAGATTTGTTAGTATTCTTGATTGTAATTTAAAGTATAAAGGATTGAATAACGATACTTAATGAATAATAATTTAATTATCTTTTAAATTAATGTTAATTAGATTTAAAACTATTTAGATTAAAAGAAATAAATATATATAAGAAACAAACTAATATTAAATTAGCTAAATTAAATATTTATTAAAAAATATTAAAATAAAATTTAAAGGTGAAAAAATTAAGTGAAACAAGTAAGTGAGCTTTTAGAGACTGGGATTTATGAGACTATCACACCTGAAAGAACAATGACCGTTGGCGACCTCCTAAAGGAATTAAATTTGGAAGACAAATATTTTGGCATCTTGGTCGATGGAAAAAAGGCCGATCCAAGCACTTTTATTACAAGCAAGTCAGAAGTTGTGATATTACCGCATATCGCAGGCGGCTTCTAGTCGAAATCTCTAAAAAAACATTTTTATTTTCTTTATTTTTTTTAAAGGTCTTTAAGTAAAACAAAAACCTCAGAAGCTTTAGTTTTTAAATCTTCTTTATGTCCGATACTTGTATTTCTTTGAAAAAAATATAGGTTTTGTAAATATTTTTATTTGATCTTTAAGATAATTTAAGGTATTTTTTAGAGCACTTTCTAAAAAATTAAATTTATTAGTTCTTTTTAATTCCAAAACTTAAAATTGAAAACATTTAAAATTTAATTCAAAATGAAATCAATCATGATTCAGATGATTTTTCATTTTCCATTGTTTCAAATAGCTTTTGAAATCAGTTTCAAGAATGCCAAGAGAATTCACGTTCCTATCCTTAACTTTAAGTTTAAAAGTTGATTTGTTTTTTTTCTTGAAATTTAAAGTCCAATCGTAATATGAAGTTGCTCCGGTCATGATAAACAAAAAACAATAAATAATTTAATCCTTAACAATTTAATAAAAAAAAACATTTAAAGACTTGCGTTTATAGGTGAAAATCCGTTGCGAAAGAACGAAAATTTATATTATAGTATTTTCGTTATTTTCTTTCCGACAAAAAAGAATTTGAAGATAATAATAAAGACTAATCGTTCATTTAATTAATAGACTTTTTTACCTTGTGTTTTTCTAAGAGCTCGGAATACTTTTCCAAATGCCTTTTTCTGTTTTTTTCGCTTAACCCATTGATGTATTTTGGATTGATTCGATAATCAGCGTATCTTCCGTTTGGTGGCTCGTTTGACCATTCTTTTGGGCATTTTCTTAAACCAAAATATAGTAACATTGTAAAGTATACAATTGTCGCTAAATAAAAATAATATAATCCAGTTCCTGGGTAATATTTAATGGATGATACAATTTGGAGAATTTGAATGATAACAGCGCTAAGAATAACTGCGAAATTTCCAATCTTGCTCATAATTGTCTTACGATAACGTGGTTCCCAATAAACGTCGTTATACCCATCTGTTTTACTGCAGCACACATTAATAAATCGTGCGTATCGATGTTTTTTAAATGGGTTCTTTCCCCACATGATCCCATCTCCGCAAGCAAAAGTATCCATGAAAAGATGACCTCCGTAGATCCCTACAACAGGAAGGATGAAATAAAGGGGGTAGAAATCAAAAATCAAAGTGATTATAAATATTATCACAAGCGGAAAGTAAGTAAGCGGATAATGTGCCATGGAATGAAAATGGTGCTGGAAAACTTCTTCGTTTTTATTATTCTTTCCATAATTCTTTCCATATCTCCAAACCCAAATAGTTGCGTCAATGTCGGGGCACATTGAAAAGAAAACTATTAAAAAAACTAAATAACTTTCCATTAATAAGGTGCCTGTCCATAAAACATAGATCAGATAGTATATCAGAAAACCGTAAGCGCTATGTTGGTCAATTCGACTCATTTTTTTTACCTCGTGTATTTAGCACATGTTAAATAGATTAAATTTTTCAAGATTTTTTTTAATAAAATCCAAAAAGAAAACTGAGAAACCACTGCAGTGGACTTTCTCCGAAATTACGAATTATCATTAATACAACGGCATAAAGGATATATCTATCATTATTTCTTTTACCGTGGATGATTAAAAATCCTAAGGCCAATGCATAGGTAGTGATTCCTATATTCATTACTATTAAATAGTAGTACCAAATTGGGCTTCTAAATAATTCTTGAGTAATTAAATACGTGAAATACGATATTACGCAACAAATATGTGCGATATATGTAAAGATCATTAAAATCCCCGAGTTCATAAGGTATATTTCAAAGCGCTCGCGATTTTTAATTCCCAAGATCGTAATAAATCCTCCAAAAGTAATTAAAAAAGGTATTTCGAGTATTACACTCTTTAATAAATAGTAATTTTGATAATATTCAAGTTCCTTCATCGAAAAGTCATACATATACAAGTCGGGCGTGCTTAGATCGATAATCGCAACAATCATATTGATAATGCCTATTATCACTAATAATTTAGAACATCTCACTTCTTTAAGTTGATTTTTTCCTGATTTAACGATATATAAGTTTGCTAATAAAAAGATACAAGCGGATATGACAGATGCTGTCAGGTGAGCGGGAGTTCTGAAATAATAAAACTCGAGAGTCATTTTTTCTTATCAAATTAATTAGATAAATAAATTTAAAATGAGTAAAAAACATTTATTTTTCACAATTAATTTAAGAACAAAGAAAATTCACTATTTAAGCGTAATTTTTAATAGATCTTCTGCTAATATCGTGTTTGGGAAGATTTTTTTTGCTTCTTCAAGCAATTTAGAAGCGTCTTCTTGATACCTTGAAGATATATGCGTTAAAATTAGTTGCTTGGCGTTCATTTTTTTTGCAACTTCCGCTGCGTCCACGCTTGTAGAATGTTTTTTTTCTAATGCCATTTGCGTTAAATCTTTTGCGAAAGTTGATTCGTGAATTAAAATATCAGAATCCATGCCTAATTCTATCAAGGATTCGCACGGCATGGTATCTCCTGAATACGTGATTTTTCTGCCTGGTTTTTTAGGTCCCACGATGCCTTCTTTCAAGGGATCAATGGTTTTTCCTTCATGATATACTGAATGGCCTTCTTGCATTTTTTTCCAAAGATGACTTTTGGGAACGCCCAATTCTTTTGCTTTTTCTGGATAAAACTTACCATGACGAGGTTTTTCTACAAAAGAATACGCAAGTGAAATTACAGAATGATCCATTAGAGTAAATTTAAGGTAATATTTTTTTGATTCAAATATAACATTATTAATAATCTTGATTTCTTTTTTTTCAACTTCAGAATCTATTCCCTCATATTGTATCATCAAATTATTCTCGTGGTCAATTTCAACAATTTTCATGGGATAATTTGCTTTCAATCCAAGTACTTTCCTATGAACTAAGAGATAAATATACAAATTCCTAGGACCGAAAATAGTAATTGGAGCTGTTCTTTCTATCAATCCAAACCGAAATAGTAAGCCTGGAAGACCGATTATGTGGTCTCCGTGAAAGTGCGAGATTAAAATTTTAAGAGGTTTGTTTAATTTCAATCCTGCTTCAATGAACTTTTGTTGAATATTTTCCCCTGTATCGAATAAAAAAACTTCTGAATGATATTTTAGTGCTAAAGCAGGTAAGTTCCGTTCTTTTGTGGGTATGGCACCGGAAGATCCTAAAATTATTAGCTCCATTTTATTTAGAGTTAAATTAATACCTGATAATTAGGTATGACCTTAATCTTTACTTGATTCTACTTTTAACCGTGAAATTTCTATTTTATTTTGGCTATTTTCCACGCGTAGTTCTTTAATTAATTTTTCCATTTCTATTATTTTTAACGCCATATCTTTTTGAGAAACATTTTCAAATTGAGCTTGACTTTTAGGAGCTTTCAGCTCTATTGTTAACACTGCTTCCGAACCATCGCCCCTACTTTCTATTTTTTCGTAAAGAGCAAGTCTTTCTTTTAAAAAACTGATTTGAGACCTTGCTTTTTTAAGATTCTTTTGAAGATCTTCAGTTAAACTCTTTTTGATTAAACCATCATGCGAAAGAGTGGAAGTTAAACTTAATTTCTCTATTTGTTCGTTCTTTTCTTGGATTTCTGCTTTTAACGACTTGATTTCTTTTTCTTGTTTATTTATTAATTCATTCAATTCGTTGCTTCCAGTACTTAGTTGTTTTAGTTTTGCTATAATCAGGTTTTGTTTATTTATTTTAGTTTGTAATTCAGTGATTAAAGAGTCGAGGGGACTTTTTTTCTGTTCTATTCTAATAACCGAAGACTTACCATTTCTCGATAATTGTTCAACTTTTTGCAGTAGCTGAACTTTTTCTTTTCTTAAGAAACCCATTTTATCCTTTAATTCTCTGATTTCTTTCTCTTTTGAATCGAGTACAACAACAATTTTTGAGTCGCTTGGCGTACCCTTCTTCTTTTTTTTTACTACATTATTAGAAGTAAGGGCTTCTAATCTCATTATTTTATATTCAAGTTGTTCAACTTTACCAAGATAACTATCAATTTCCAATTCTCGTTTTTCTAGTTCAATCTCTAACTCGTCAATTCGAATTCTTAAGGATAATTCTGACATTTTAAAGTTAGATACTTGTTAGTTTTTTTTGATAATAAATCTATTTAACATTAAGAATTTGAACCTAATTAAATATATATTTTGCTTTATTATTTTAAAAATTATTTCTTGTAATATCTTTTTCAATAATATTACTATGAATGTAAAAATATTTATTTTTCTAATATATTTCAAAGTTTTTTATTCTAAAATTTTTCAATTTTCTCATTAATGGAATGAGACTCAAATAATTTAAGAGTATAGAAATTAAGAAGTTAAACGAAATAAGAAGAAAAGGTACGTGTAACGGTGGTAAATACGCTTTCTCGAGTAAAAATAGTGCGTTAAATATCATGCCAAACGATAGACTTATGAGTAAAGAAGGACTCGAAACAAAGAAGGATTCTAAAAATAAGATTCTCTTCAAGGATTTGCTCCTTGCTCCAATCGCTCTCATTATCGTAAAATCTCTTGCTTTCTCAAAAAGCCCTCCTTTTTGGTAGTTAAATAATATCATAAAAGTAATGACGCCCATGATAGCGATCAATAATCCTGAATAGAGTGATAAGGTTGATAAATAATTCAAATTATTCTCAAATGTCTCGTTCAAATTTAAATGGGTAAATTCTTCCCCTAAATTCACTTTGATAATATTTTCAAGCTGTTCCTTCATTTTATTATAAGTTCCACTTTTATATTTTACTAAAATTAAGTTTACCTCTTGTTTATTTAATTCTAATATTTCTTGGAATAATTCTAAATTTATATAACCCGCGTTTCCACCATAGAAACTATCAATTACTACGCCAGAAATACGACTGCTATGACCTAAAGATGTTAGGATTAAACCTTGATCAAACGCGTAGTCAAAAAAAGAATAAGCCAAACCATCACCTATTACCATGTATTCACTGGAATTTTCAACAGAAAAGAAAGACCCTTCAATCTCAAAATTAACGTTCGCATTGGTTGGATTAAGTCCTATAATGGGGATGTTACCTGTTCGCTGTTGACCAATAACTATATAACCTTCGTCTCCGTAACCTTCATCTGCACTATAATATACCCCATCCTTTTCTTCTACATCGCAAAATTTTATTAGTCGCTTGTCAACTCTTTCAATATCATCCATTAGACTTATCTTATTAGCTTTACTGGCACTAAATAAATATCTTGAATTTGTAAAATCTATGTCGTCTTGGCTTACTGAAACACGTGAATCAGAAAACATTTTATATAGCAATGAATAATGATAAACAACATCCCCGTGTCCAATGACAATCAAGTTTTCTCCTTGAGATTTTTTTATCCATTCTCTTGACGATGAATTTATAACAATGATACCTAATCCAAACGTGAATATTACAAGAAAGATTAAAGAGAAAACTACCACATATCTTTTAAATTCACCCTTTTTTCTAACAATATTTATGATAGCTATTTTAAAATTCATCCCTAAAGATGAGAGCCACCTAGGGACTAGAGTAAATCCTTTGGAGGCATCGTAATCGCATGGTATGTTTTTTGAAAATAACTTTGTAATTGACTGCATTCCAATTTTTCTAATAGTATATCCAGTTATGAAATATATCCCCCCTGCGCAAGAAAAGAATAAAATTGGAGTGAATATTACATCAATTTGAAATGCAATCGTGTATCCTAAAATAAATGTTATTAAAGTAAAAATTCCAAAGGAGACTAATCCAAATATTAAACCTAAGATAAAACCAAGGATAAAAATAATGTAAACTTCAAGTAAATAAAATCCGTACAATCTTTCCGGCAATGTTCCAAGAGATTTCATTATTCCAATATCCCTTTTTTTAGATATGGCCAAAGTTGTCGTTATAACTACAACAATAACAAACGTTAAGCAAAATATTAAAACGAGTATTAGCGTGTTAAACTGAGAGTAGAGCAATTTAATAGAACCCGAGAAAAAGGACGCATCATCATAATTTCCTAGGGAAAAATCCTGGATAAACGAATTTAAACCTAACGAAGATGTAAAATAAATTAAAAATATGGAAACACCAACAATTAACGCTATAATTAGCACGTAAGGATAGTTGGATTCTTTTTTTCGGTAAAAATCTTTAAGAGCAAAATCTAATGACATGGCTAAATTTACCTCTTTTGTTTAAATTAGAACTAAGAATTCAATTCCTCTTTTTTTATTTTTCCGTCATCGAATGTTATTATTTTGTCAGCGAGTTCTATTAAATTTTCGTCGTGAGTTGCTATTAGAATTGTTTTTCCTTCTTCTTTCATCTCTTTAAAAAGATCCCTTATGAATTCGCCTGTTTTCTTATCTAAATTTGCAGTTGGCTCGTCAGCTATTATTAGAGGGGGGTCATTTGCTAACGCGCGAACAATTGAGACTCTTTGTTGTTCTCCAGCTGATAGTTGGAATGGTAAATGTTCTCGACGGTCTAGCAATTTTATTTTTTTTATTAATTCTAAGGCTTTCTTTCGTTGCTCTTTTAGGCTTAATCCAGCTAAATTAAGAGGAAACATTATATTTTCAGCCAATGTAAGCGTACTGATGAGATTGTAATTTTGAAAGATAAATCCTGAATTAATAAGCCGAAAAATTGCCAAAGATTCTTCTTCCATATCAGAGATATTGACACCATATGAATGTATTTTTCCACTTGTAGGAGAATCTAAACCCCCAAGTAAGTTCAACAGAGAAGTCTTTCCAGCTCCAGAAGGTCCTTTAATAACTATAAATTTATCCTCCTTAATCGTTAATGTCACATTATCGACCGCTCTGACGATATAATCTCCGATTTCATAGTCTTTCACTAATTTATTTGCCACAAGTACAACGCTCTCACCCTTTTCATGAAAGATCTCTCCAATATCTTCAATACCTTCTGATAAATCCTTATCTCTTTTCACAAATCTTATAATTTTTTTTTACTTAAAATACTTTTTTGAAGTTTTATTTTTAAATTTTACATTTATAAATGCAATAAATTTAAATATTAAACATGTAAATATAAGATTAAGAGGGAAGATAAAAAAAAAGATCATAATATCCCCTAATTTGTAAATGGTAACTACATTTTCTATTTTATTTTTTTTTTTTTTTTCCCTCATTCTATTCCTTTGTTTATTGAAATATCTCTTACAGCGTTAATTTAAACTACTTCATGAATTTGAGTAAAAATAGTAATATTTAGAAATATTTACAAATATTTACAAATTATTAGAAATTACATAAACTATAAAAAATTTTAATAAAAATAGTTAGGGAAAATAAATGGAGTTTGAAAAATTAACTGAATTAATTATTGAGTTAGAAGTTGATGATATCGAAGGGGCCGTAAAAGAAGCACTAGAGAAAGATGGTAAAGGCCCATTTGATGTTTTACAAGCATTAACAAAAGGAATGGACGAGGTTGGTAGAAGATACGAGCAAAAAGAATATTACTTAACAGAGTTAGTTTTAGCAGGAGAGACCATGAAAGAGGCTTTTAAGATCTTGCAACCGGCTTTAGCAGCTTCAGGTCGCTCTGAGAGTAAAGTTGGAATTATTCTGGCCACAGTTAAAGGTGATAACCACGATATCGGCAAAAACATCCTAGGCTCGCTCCTCCTCTCGTCTGGATATGAATTACACGACTTAGGAATGGATGTCGACGAAAAAACCATTGTAGAAAAAGTAAAAGAAACAGGCGCTACTATTGTTGCTTTAAGTTCACTATTAACAATGACTGTTGAACAAATAAGGAATGTGGATAAGGCACTTAAGGAAGCGGGTCTGCGGGATAAAGTTAAGATGATCGTCGGCGGAGCTCCATTAAATATGGAACTCGCTAAAAAACTTGGAGCGGACGATTTTGCCGAAGATGCAGTTGATGGAGTTAGACACATTAAAAAATTAGCAGAAAGCTAGCTTTTTTTTCTATTTTTTAAATAATAATTCTTGACGCTTTTATTCTACCAAATTGTAAAGAACACAAATTTAATTAAAAATGAAGAAAAGGGCACTTTTTTTGGACAGAGATGGGACACTAAATGAAGATAAAGGATACGTCCATAAAGTCGAAGATTTTAAGCTTTTACCCGGTGTAATAAAAGGTTTAAGATTACTTCAAGAAAAATTTTTATTTTTTATCGTTACTAATCAATCAGGTATAGGGAAAGGATTCTATACAGCTAATGACTTTCTAAAATTTAACAATTTATTATGTAATACTTTAAAGGAACATGGTATTCAAATAGAAAAGACATGCTATTGTCCTCATACCGCCGAAGAAGGATGTAATTGTAGAAAACCTAAAATATATAACATTGATAAATGCGTAAGTGAATTCAATATTGATTTAAGGAATTCATGGGTTATTGGAGATCATCCTTCGGACATTCAATTAGGTATGAATGCGGGGTGTAAAACGATTTATCTATGTACGGGGGAGGGAACATACCATTTTTCTGAGTTAGAACAAAAGAAGATAGCACCTACGATTATTGCGCGCGATTTTTTAACAGCAGCCAATAAGATTTTAGAATTTGATTTTTAAAATACAAGATAAGCCTAAAAAAAAAAGTAATGAGTTAGACTGAGGATGTATTATAAAAAAATCAATAGCGCTGATCTTTGGAACAAAATCCGACTCTTAAGAGAGTTAATTAAAAACAAGAAAAATTTCAAAAAAAGAAGTTGTTGGGCTTGTAAGCGCGACCTTAATATTTTTGATTTCCTTAGCGATAATGTCGAATTCTCAGCTACCTATATTTTCTATCTGTGGCAAAATTCGATTTTAGAATTTCATTGCTGCGAATGTTTTAAATTTTTAAAAATTGAAGAAATAAAATTAATTGAACGGGAATTAAAAACGAGAAATTGTCCAAATTGTAATGCCGTTATTGATATTTACAAATTTGTGAAAATCCACGATTACCTTAAAATTAAGGAGCTAAAAGAGTTTTGGTTAAATCTAAATGCTCAAGTTTTCTGCGATAGGTTATGCCAACGCAAGTATTATAAAAAATTGCACGAGAGTCGTTTAAAACATAAAGAATAAAAAGAGAAAACAATAGTATTATATTCCCTTACTGAAAAGAATTCTAAAAATTGCTATTTTGCCTTAAATTTTTAGTTTTTTATTTATGTTTTTTCAAACGGATTAGGATACTTCTTAAGGAAGTCATCCACCAAAGGTGCTTTTTTATCTCTTTCAGATAATATTGGATCTTGGATCTTCCAATCTATTTTCAGCGTAGGATCGTTCCAAAATACTTCTAACTCAATTTCGGGATTATAATATGTATTTACTTTATATTGTACTTCTGCCAATTTCGAAATAACAGAATAACCATGTGCAAAACCTACTGGTATTATTACTTGCCTGAAGTTTTTTGCTGTTAATTCCACACCAAACCATCTCTTAAAGGACGGGGATTTTGGACGAATATCTACCATCACATCCCATATTTTTCCTACCGTGCATCTTATGAGTTTTACTTGTCCTGGATACATTTGGAAATGTAATCCTCTAATCGTGTTTTTTTGGGAACTTGCGTGATTGTCTTGAACAAATTGCCAATTGTACTCAAGGTCTTTAAATAACTCAACAAATTTCTCATGGGTGTAAGACTCTAAAAAAAAGCCTCGATCGTCCTTAAAAACTTCGGGTTCAACAATCCATATTTCAGGGAATATTGTAGGTGTCCTTTTCATTGTTATTAGAAATAAATTATCCTTAAAATAAAAGAATTTTTTAATTAAAAAGAACCATGATTAAATTATGTGCTTAATAAGCCAGCGGAAAGCCTTCATTAATTTAGGATCTTCTTTCAAGATGTTAATTGTATAATATTTAATTTTAATTCCATATTCTCGTAGTTCTTTTAGGTTCAACTCATTATCGATGTACTCAGCATCAATCTCCGTTTTATCGTTAAACAGGTTTCCAATTATCAAAATCGGAAGTTTACCATTCTTTGTTTCCATGGTCTTTTTTGCTATTCTTTGAAATTTATCCTTGATATTAACAATTGAATTTTTATCTGCTACGTTAAACAATAAGACGAAACCTTGAGCCTTTTCAACGCAATCACCGTAATTAAGGCATTCTTCACATCCAGTATCGTTCTCAACGCAATCGTAAGTAAGTATCGCTAAATTATCAATTGATAATTCAAGTATCTTTGAAGGTAAATCGTTGTTATTTTGCTTGTAAAATTGAATTGCTTCCAGGGTCTTTAAAAGGGTTTTTTTGCCAACACTTTTCGAGCCGATTATAAATAACTTTTTTAAACCAGGATATGTTTTTACTGGGGGTCCAGCACCTATTTTTGGTGATAGCTTTTTAAAATATTTATTATAATTCTTCAAAAATTCTTTTTTAAAAACATCAGAAGCTATATCAAAAAGTTCATTTTGAGCTTTAGTTCTTTTATGTTTATGTAATAGTATTGGAAATCCTTCCATATTTCTTAATTCAGCGGCATATTGCTCCAAGACGGGGTTTTTCAAATCCAAATATTTAAAAACATCTTCGATTTCTTTTCTAAAATATGCTGCCCTTATTAAATACGAAATCATTACAAGTTCTTTTCCGCCTCGAGATGATTTAGATTCAATATAAAACAAATGATTGACCGTTTGAAATTTCCTGAACGCAAAAATAAAAGTTCCTTCAACGGTTAAGAATTCTAATATTGTCCCTAAGTCAGGATGTTCAAAATTGTCTAGTTCATCGTGGCAGTAAAACACTGTCGGTCCCACGACTTGATCAAAGTAACTAATGCATAAGATCTCATTTGTAGGCATTGAAATTCAAATTTTTTTTTTTTTCCTTTATATAATATAAATAATTTCAGACAGATATTTATTTTTTTAATTTAAAATATAAGAGAAGTTTTTATGAATTTATAAATTTAAAATGAACAAGTTAACTTTCAAAACAAAAGAATTTTTTAATTTCAAATTTATATTTTTCTCGCGTGAAAAATGATTACTATTAATTATTAAAATACCTTTTTAATATCTAAAATAATGATTAGCGATAAATTAAAGTTAGATGAGATTGATAGAAAAATAATTTCTCTTTTACAAGAGAAGCCAAACCTTACACACACAGAAATTGCCAAAAATGTTAACAGATCTCAACCTACTATTGGAATGAGAGTAAAAAAATTGAAGGCCTCCGGCGTTTTTAAAGTTCAAGCTGGAGTAAATTTGAAAAACATTGAATTATTTGCTGCAATAGCTAGTATTTCTACTGAGACACCCGAAAAAGTAATGAAAATTGCTCAAATATGTCCTTTCATGATAAATTGCTTTAAAATTACAGGTGAATATAATATATTATTGCTCTTAGCAAGTAATAAACTTGAAGATCTTGATGCTATCATAAATAATCACTTTAGAAGTAAAGATAGCGCTGAAAAGGTTAAAATGGAGCTAATTATCGATGTTGCTAAAGATTTCATAATGGTAATTGACTTTATAACACAAGAAACTCATGACCCTACCGACCCCGATAAATGTGGCCCAAATTGTCGTCATTGTAAAGAAATTCTATAAAACATTTAAATTAAATCATAATTAAAAAAGATATTATATAATTAGATAAATTGTAAGACACGATCAGGCTTTTAGGAAAGATTTTGTTTTACTTATCGATTTTTCTTCAGATGAATATGAACCTAATTTCGAAAATGGTTGCGGTGTTAAATGTAAATACCGAAAAGCAAAAAAATAAAATTTATATTAATACTTACAATAAAAATCTGAATCAATCATTCATTCTTCTTCAATTTCATTAAATTTATATTTAGGTATATTTACATTTAGATGGCAGTTAGGACCACAATTATGTGAATATTCATCAAAGTTTTCAATCTGGAAATCAATTGGAACAACAAAATCGTGAATTGATTCAATAATTACATTAGTTTTAACATTAACGACATTTGGGTCCCTTCTAAAATACAAATCAACCAATTTTTCGATAGTTCGAAGGTCTGACGCTGCTACAAAACAGAGTAAATTGAATTTACCAGATATTTTAAACGCGTGATTAATGAAGGGACAATCTATTATTTTCTCAACGATTCTATCTACATCTTTAGTTGAAATGTAAATTATTGCAACTTTTATATCAACTTTTTTAATATTAAAACCTACTGTTTTAGTCAGTAGATTTTTTCTTTCAAGTTTAATAATTCTGGCTCCTACAGCCGGTTGACTTTTCTCAATTTCGAAAGCAATTTTAGAATGAGTTATATCTGGCTCCCTCTCGAGCATCTCGATGATTTTCTTATCGTCATCATCAATCCCTAATAACTCGTTAAATTTTTTCTTTTTCATATTCATGTTGAATCATAACATTATATTAATTTAAATTTTATTTTAATGAATTTAATTGTTTTTAAGAAATTAGTTAAAGACTAAAAGCTTTATTGGTTTAAAAATTTTAAAATATTAATCTATTTCCTCTAAGGAGTGGGTAGTATCCAAAATCCTTTTTTAATGTTCGCTTCTTTATTTTGAAAATAGGCGGCAAATGGAATATAACTGGTGAGCGTATCAAGATAAAAAATATGGGAAAACTGAGATTTTTCATTGTTATACCTTGATTTTAGAATTTGTAATTTTCTCATTTCATCACCTTTTTTTTATAAGTGTAACGTTTTTGCTGAGACTGAGGTTGTAAGTTTACAGAACATGCTAGATTGAAGTGAGCGCAATAAAAGAGCTTCAAGAACATTAATTTCTTATATTATAAAAATAGATAAAATTTTTATTCTCAAATTTATAAAATCATTTTACATTTTTTTTTTTATTAATGTCATTTTGTTGAATCGTGCTCGTATTTTAGAACGGAAATTTTTAAAAAAAATTAAAGTGAGCGAATTATTAAACTGAAAAATCAAGTTAATATTGATTCTTTTAAATTTGAATCTTTAACGAACGAAAATATTCAAGCAGTTTACCAAATGTGCGAAAACAACGTGCTTTTTATTTCCCATCCTTTTCAGGCTTTTAAAAAAACAACCCTTCAAAGCATGTATTTCGAGCCTGAGTTTAGCGTTGTTGCTTCTGATGCCAATGGAAATACGGCCGCTTTTTTCATGGTTGTGTTTAGAAAACCTTTTATCTTCAGAAAAAGACGGAAAGTTGCCGTCCTTAAATTTTTTGTTGTTGATAAAAAATGGCGTTATAAAGGGCTGGGAACAAAAATTTACCAAATGCTCAACGAGAGATTAAAAAATTCTGATAAAAAATGCTTTAGAATGAAATTTGAAGTAATGTCCGCGATACCAGAATATTGGTGTCCCGGACTTGACCCTAGGCAAACTGAAGCTTTTTTTTTTCTTAAGAAGCAAGGATTCAAGAAAAAAAGCGAAAGAATTAATCTACGCGTGGATTTAGAAAGTTTTCCAGGAGAAAAGCCTCCAGAGGAGCTAAATGGATTTATAATTTCAAGAGCTACTCTCGATGATAAAGAAGAATTAGTTCCACTTTCTTTCATGCCAAGAATATATAGTTT
>JAUXAJ010000296.1 GCA_030620005.1 Promethearchaeota archaeon
AAATTTTCAAAACCTTTAATTTTTGTCGTTTTACCATCACTCTCCATCGTACTCACCTCCTAAGAAATCCGAAATTTCTTCTTTTTTGAGGGGTTTGGCGGGAAACCCGGCGTAAATGTTGTTACCCCCAAGCAGATCGTATTTTATTGTCGTTCCCATGGGAAGCATTGTAGAATTGTCCTCTAGTTCCGTACCAGGTAATGATCCAGTTAAAGCGTTAAAAATGCAATTGTTACCTAATTGCGGACCAAAAAAAGTTAAATTTTCAAACCCATACACGCCGTCAACTAAATGATTTGTTATGTGGGCAAAAGTACCGATATAGCAATTTTCTCCATAATTCACGTGGCTATGAATGTAACTTTCTTCAATAACCGTCCCTTTTCCGATTTTATTTGAACCAATAAATCTCAATTCCCAATTAAGCAGCCAAGGAAACGGAGAACGATAAATAGTGTAAACAGGATATTTAAATAAAAACGATTTTACATGATAATAATCCAAAGCTGTTGAAGCTTCATCCAGATTTCTATCAAAAATACCCTGCGTTGCTCCACGCTTATCTGCGTATTGATAGAACCATCTTGTAAATAACGCTACGAAGAATAAATGCAGTAAATATAAACCGATTAAAACTAATGGCGTTAATAAAAAGATGATTATCGTGTTTCCATCGAGAAGCAATGCGAAAGAAAATGGAACGCTAAGTAAGTTAGGTTCCAAAACGCCATACACGAAAAGCATGAACAAAAATCCTGGTAGCATGAAAGATAGGCCAATGATGATAACGCCTGATAAAATGTAAAAAATAAAAGGCACTGATAGTTCAACCACATTTGCTCTTAACATTTCTTCGTTGTATTCTTGCTTTTCGTTGCTTTCAAACAAGGCTTTTTTAATTTTATCGATATTTTTAAGGGGTCCATTTTCCAAGATTTTCTTTGCAGGAGCGCCCCTGTATATTGAATTTCCTTCAAGATGTTGGCTTACAATTGTCATTGAAATTGAATCAAGAACAGTGTTAGATTCGATGACGGTGCCTGGTAATACAATTGAATGCGCGCCGATTATAACATTATCGCCAATAACAACTTTTTTTATTATTAATCTATCCTTTACAATTATATTGGACATTACGATGCTTCCTTGACCGATCTTGACGTTCTTACCGAACTTGACGAATTCGCAATCAACCCAACCTTCGCTCGAATTAGAAAAGGAAGTTTTCACCCCAAAGAATTTAAGAGCTATTGTTTCTAGTAAGGGCAAATTGAATTGCCGTGCTAGCCAGACGGGCCATTTCTTAACCACGGCACGCAAGCTCCAATAACGATAATCTCTATCCTTGCGATTTCTATAAAAAACACCTTCTTTAGGTTTATGGATTACATTTATCACAACAAGGAAAATTTTTGCTACTATTATCGAACTTAATATCAAGACGATAACGCCGACAACGAAAACCGCTGGGAATAAAATGAAAAATATCAAGTTAAGTTGAGGTGGAAAAAGTTGCCAGAAATACCAAAACCATAATATTGCGGGTTGCGCGCTTAAAGTCATTATTGCGAAATAGACGATTAAATAACGCTTTTTCACGAGAGTATTGGTCGTTCTTGGACCTTCTCTTACTGCAGATGGTATTGAAATGTTTATTTCACCTCATTCTTGATATTCAATTCTCTTGAATACTAAAATTAAGCAAATTCATCTAATTAAATCTTTTTATTTGAATTAATTAGCTTTTTATTACTTTGTAAAAAAAAATTTTAAACCAAAGAATCCGTACTTAGTTTTTATTTCTTTTTTATAAATATCAACGGGTTTAATCTTTTTTAAGCTCATTTATTTATATCTTTAAAATTAGACTTATATGTGTTAAAAACTAAATTTAAGTTATAAAATTAAAAAAAAAGTAAACGATTCTAACTTTTTTCCGCTCGAGCTATTTCAGCTTTTTTATCCATGATTGCTTGATATGTCAAGTAAGTGTTTTTGGCAGGGATAGTTTCTTCTTCTTTTTTATAGAGCTTTATTGCTTCTTCAGGACAAGTTGGAACGCAGACTCCGCACCCTATACATCGGGTCAGATCGACTACAGATATCGCTTCTTCTAACGTGATAGCGTCCATGCTGCATCGCTCTTCGCAGGTTCCACACCCTGTACACAAATTTGGATCCACTCGAGCGAAATAATTAGTTGCAAAAAATTGAGCTGGTTCTGGTAGTCTTTTCTGATTTACAAGAATTTCGCAGCAATCGCCACAACATAAGCAAATGTTCGCTGGACGCTGAGCGTTTCCCGGTTGAATCACCAAGCCGTCTTCTTGCGCTTGTTTCAAGATTTTATAAGCGTCTTCTTTAGAAATTTCTTTTGCAAATCCTTTTTCTATATATGTATCGGCAGCCCTCCTAAACGATAAGCACGAATATTTCATTTTCGTTTTTTTGCATGGATGACCAAGGAGATTTGAACTCTGTCGGCAAATGCATTCTTGAACTCCTATCTTACCTCCAACATTTTCAATTATGTTTCTCAATTCATCATAAGTAGAAATTTCTTGCTCGTGTTCAAGGGAGTACTCTAACGGAATCGTGCGTAACTGTGGAATTTTCGTCCTGTTATATTCTTCGGCCCAAAATTTTTCTTCGAAATATTTTCTAGTGTCTTCAACGAATTCTTTTGTCAGTCGATTTAATTGAAACTCGAACATTCCAATTACTAACGGCATGAGCATGTAATATTTATCATCGTCTTGTATGCCACGGTTGATGAGTCCATTATCGTACATCTCATCTAATTTCGTTTCGAGCACCTCAATCGATACACCACTCTTTTTCGCTTTTCTATAGATCTTTTTTAGTAGAGTGGGTTGACCGCTTAAGTTCAATGCTAATCGCGCATGTTCTGGAGTAAAAAGATCCTTTAATACTCGCAGTTCTATACCAGATTCAGTTGGAGGGAACCCAATAGGCTGCTTATCAAGCTTTATCTGTAATTTTCGATACACATCTAAATTTTCTTCGACCATTTTTAATCAACAATATATAGTTACACGATTTTTATTTGTTTAAAATAGCTTTTGCTACTATATAAAATTATTGGATATACTCTATATTTATATAGAAGTTTAAATAATAGTATAAATTACTATAGAAATATATTAGAAATTAAATATTTTTAAAGTAAAACTAATCAAATTACGGAGGTTGTAAAAACCGTGGAAGATTCTGAAGTGCATTTTTCAAGAATTGACAAGAGATTCGACGAATTTAACGAAAAGATCGCAATGTTACAAGATATTATATTAACCATGAAAAACAAGTTTGAAATTTTAACTAATAGTAATTTAGAAGAAGTTTTTTTATCAAAACTGACCAATTTGGCGGACAAAGACATAGAATTTTTTAAAAGCGAGAGACCAAACCAATGTTCCGTTGTAGAGCAATGCACATCGTGGTATGAAAACAGTGTTTTTAAAATTTTAAGGGTATTCATGAATCAAGGGCCTAAATCTGCTCTTGAATTATTAAGAAAAAAAATCGATCATTCAAGAAATGTTACCAAGGATGTAGATTGTCCCGATAAGAAGTGCTTAACCAACATAGAGAACACATTCGGAACATTAAAAAAATTAATTATCGAATCAAAGGAGATTTCAGAAAAAGATATTAAAGTTCTAATAAACATTAACCAAGAACCAAACCTTGAGGACGGCTGTGAAGAGTCCGTGAGCAAATTATTAGCCCCGTTATCTAACGCTACTCGGATAAAAATATTAAAACACCTTGGTAAAGGAGGGATGCATTACACTCAATTAGAGCGTCAAATCGGAATAAAAGGAGGACATCTTCAGCATCACTTGACAAGTCTCAAAAATGCGGGATATATGGAAAAATTGGAAGGAAAATATTCAATAACGCACGATGGTTTAAAAATCTTAAACTTTTTAACCATATTAAAAGAAGAAATGCTACCCGTTTCTTAACACTTAATCAACGCCATTTTCAAGTTTTCTTATTACCTATAGCACAGATCCATCCTTCTTTCTTTTCTTCAAAAATCTTTATGTCTTGAAATCCGCCTTCTCGCATGAACTCCACGTATTCATCAGCAGTGTGAATTTTAAATTTTCCAATTCTAGCCCATTTCTCGACTTTTTTTCTTACTTTCTCATTAGCACACTTATATCCTTCATTGGTTAACATTAAAGAACCTCCAAGTTTCAGCACCTTATAAATTCCCCTTAAATCGTTTATTAAATCTGGCCAAAAGTAATAAGCTTCGAAAGCACTTACTAAATCAAAATTGTTTTTTTGAAAAGGTAATTGAGAAACCGACCCGAGATAAATTTCAACAAGCCCTTGTTCAATAAAACCCTTGTTAACTTCCTTACTCACGTCAACAGAAATTTCAGAATAATCGATCCCGTAAATTTTTCCTTTTACTGCCATTCTTGCGAAACGATTAATATTTTCCCCACCACCGCAGCCAATATCTAAAATGTAGTAGTTAGGCTCAATAGAAACGTGTGATAAACCCCATAACGCCATTTTAGCGTGTCCTTTATTCATTTTTTTTGCTATTCTTCTTCCCATTACGCCACTTGGCTTGCGACATTGATTAATTAACTTTTCCATGAACCTCATTACACGTGCTTCCTTATAAATAATTATATAATTCTATTGAAGAAGATTAGAGAATATATTAATTTTACTTTAAGAATCGTTAAAATAAGAATGAAAAAAGAAGAAAATATAAAAATGAGAGAAAATGAATGACTTTAATCTAAAATAATTAAAAATAAAGTAATTAAAATGAATCTTATTGAAAAGAAAGAATATAGAAAAAGAAGGAGAGAATACATTAAAAAGCATGTCCAAATCCTTCAAGAGATCCTTGATCTTTCTTTTGAAAACAAAGTTTCATTGGGTACTATCGTGGAAAGAAGTGCCGAAAAATATTCTGATAATATAGCCGTCAAATTCGAAGATATATTAAAAAAATAGAATTAAAGAAAGAAGGTTTCGACATCAAAAATTTAAACGAGCCCTTGTATGTCATGTTGCCGCACGAGTCGGAATACACTCCTTTAACGAGAGAAATCCATGACGATATCCAAAACCAGAAATATAAATTTTAAATCAATTCTCGTTAGACAATTCTATAAAAGTCGCCTTCCTCAGGAACTATCCCCTTTTGAGGATAAATACGGTGGCGATACTTTTTCTCTTTTGTTAATACAACTCCATATTCCTTAGTTTCAGAGTTGTCTGAATCTTCCTTTTTTTTTTGTTTTTTATTAGCTTTTTTCTTCACTTTCGATTATAGCTAAAATAATATTAAATTCTAAAAACAATAATATAATATTGTTATAATCAAATTTATTATTAAAACTATTAAAACTAAAAAAAGGTAGTTAACAGAAAAATGAAACATTTCGAAGGTGAATTCGAAGGAGTAGAGGGAATTAAGATATATTATCAGGCGTGGCTTCCAGATAATCCTAAAGCAGTGGTACAGGTTGCCCACGGGTTTGGCGAGCATTCTGGAAGATATCTAAACGTGGTTAATCAACTAGTGCCCCTTGGTTATGCCGTTTACGCAAACGACCATCGTGGTCATGGTAAATCCGGAGGGGAGCAGAATTATGTGGATTCATTTGATCAATTTGTTGAAGACGGAAAAAAATTCCACGACGTAATTAAAGAAAAACATGCTAATCTGAAAGTTTTCTTGTTAGGTCACTCCATGGGCACTGGTATTGCGATGTATTTTGTGAAAAAATACGAAGATCTCATTAGTGGACTGATACTCTCTGGTACAGGTAAATATTTTGGAGGAGAAGCTGGAAAGGTAAAGAAAGCTTTTGCCAAGCAAATGTCAAAAGTAACCCCAAAGCTGAAAGCTGGGACTGGACTTAAGCCAAAGTTTTTAAGCCACGATCCCAAAGTCGTAGAAGCTTATAAAACTGACCCTTTAGTACATTATAGAAAAATTACTGCCCGACTTGGATGGGAAACGATTAAAAG
>JAUXAJ010000313.1 GCA_030620005.1 Promethearchaeota archaeon
CAGAAGGAATATATAACATTTCTTTTTTATCTGGTCCTTTAATGCCCTCAGATTTTGTTTCATTATCGTGAATATAATTTATCAATACTCTCTCCTTTTATTGAGTAAACTAAGTAAATTTTAATTGGATTGAATCCCTGATTTCTTGTTAATTTTTAATCCTACTACTCGGACAAAAAAAAACAATTTTTATAAAATTATCAAATATATAACACATTTATTATTTAAATAATGATGTTTTAGTAAAGAGTACGTTCAATGTTCATTCTGAAAATATAATTGTTTAAACAATTTTCAGTTTTAACTTATAGATCTTAAATTATCTTCAAAATATTTTCAAATAAACTCAGCCATTCAATTATTTTCTTTAATTGAATTAAGTTCAATAGAGTTGACGATAGTATCAATCTCTCTGGTAAAAGTTTTAAATTCACCCTTAAATTGAATTTCATTAGAAATTAGAAGTGCGAATTATTAAATATAAAAATTTTGAATAAATTATTGAAGTGAAACCATTTTCCTCTGTTTCTTTCTCACATAAGAGATTGCTCGGAATATTCCCAATGCAATAATTCTTTTTTAATAAATTAAAGAATTAACAAATTAAAGAATCCTAACATTCCTTGTACTCTTCCATTATTTCTAATATTTTGCGTTGAATTTTTTTGGAATATTCTTCAAACGAGGCAAAAAGACATTTTTTTATAAGACGCCAATCCTCTGATTTAAGTAGTATCCAGCGTTTTTTAGCTTTTTGAGATGAATTTTTTGTTTCAGACACGGCATCGCCTCTAATTTGGTATTTACAAAATGTAATTCTCTTAAATACTATCTTTATTATAAAAAAATTAGATTTATGGTAAAAAAAAAGTAATAATTATCATATTTAAGTTTTTAGGATAAATAATTTTAATCTTCTAATAATATTTTTTCTTTGTAAAATCGAAGGGGGTTCAAGCAAAAAAAAGTTTAATTTTAAGCTTAATTAGGGGAAGTATGTATTTAATTACAGGAGCTTCTCCATTTAAAAATTAAAAAGATCAAGATCTGAATTTTAAAATGTATATGTATATCGATTATGATTTTTGGAATATTTTTTCTCGCTATATTATTCCCGAGGGAAGAGAGGGAAACGGGGAAAAAGAGGAAAGGCGGGTAAATCCATTAACATTAATGTCCCATCTATGAATGATTCACTAAAAAAGTTAGATCAAGGAATAGAAGAAAATAAAAACGGTAAGAAAAGACAGAAAGGAACCTTTAAAAAAACTAACGACGAACTAAGCGAAGAGATTTTTAAAGAGATTTACAAACAATTACATGGCAATGTAGCGCACAATGGAAATAATACTAACAAATTATAATAATTTGTTTATAACGCATAAAATAATTTCCCAGTTAATTAATGGAACGAGCTAGCTCTAATAAACAGGAGCAAAATTATTATAATAAAATCTAAAAATAGAGATGAAAGTTGTAAAAACTTATAATGAAGTATTTTTTTTTTTAATTGTTTTGAAATTACATATAAATTATTATTATTTTATATTTTAATTATAGCATTTTGGTGATAATTATTAGTGATGAAATAGGAAAATCTGAAGAAATGATAAAATATGAATTGGAAACTGGTAAAAAAGCAATATGGCGTGGACAAATAACAGAAAGTTTTAAAAAATGGCAAAAAGGAGAAAAAATATACGAAAAGGATAAGGAAAGAATAACAATTAATATTATAAAGATACTTCCTTTCTTTCGTAAAAATTTAGTTTTAATAATTAATCAAATTACTAAATTAATTAGGCTCCAATTTTCACGAAAATTCAATTTTTATTTATTGGTAATCGAACGACTAATGTTGAACCTTTATTTCTACCTTCAGATTCAAGTAATACTTTTCCACCGTGTAATTCCACGATTTCTTTCGATATATACAATCCAAGACCAGATCCTTCCGTACTCACATCCATACCGAAGCCTTCCCTTTCAATTTTCCCAAATTTTTTAAAAATTTTTTCCTTCTCTTCCCTAGTAAAACCTATACCATTATCCTTTATTTTAATGTCTAGTTCTTCTTCGTTCAATTCCAGAGCGATAGAAATTTCGCTATTAAGGGGCGAATTTTTAATGGCGTTCCCGATTAAATTCAAGATCACTTGTTCTATTCTAATCATATCTACTTCCATGTAAATAATTTCATTGCAATCAAAAGTTATTGCTATTTTCCGTTCCCTTGTTAAACTTTTCAAATCATTAATAATGTCTTTAATAATTTTTACTATATTACATTTCTTTTTTTTCAGTCTCAATTTATTAGAATCAATTTTCGAAACATCAAGGAGATCTTGAACCAAATTTTTTAACATTTCTCCGCCATTGTTTATTATATCTAGCAATTTCCTGTCATTTTCTTCAAGATGACTCTTACACTCATTTAATAAAATCGTTGATGCACTAAGGATAGAATTTAGCGGCGTTTTGAACTCATGGGACGCTCTCGTGATAAATTCATCCTTTAAGAAATCAAGTTCTTCTAGCTTTTTAATTTGTTGCTTTATCATGTTTTCTGCCCTTTTTCTTTTAGATATGTCGCTTAATAATCCAACAATCTTAACTTTCTCCTTAGAACTTGCCAAATTAAATTTAATCGAAACTGGAATGTAATAAAAACCTCGTTCATGGAGAAAACTTGTTTCGATGCTTTCCATTTCATTAAATTTTGCCACGCGTTTAATGGCATTTTCAACAAGAGTTTTCTCTTCAGGTGGAATTAAATTAAATATACTACATCCAATCAATTGTTCAGGGTCATATCCACCGATTTCACGGATTTGAGGGCTTAAATATGTCATGATTCCCCTAACATTAATTTGTACAATTGTATCCGCTATGTTATTAACAAGATTTCGATATCTTTCTTCAGATTCTTTTAGTTTTTGTTCTGCTAGCTTGCGTTCGGTGATATTACGAAAAATTTTTAGTTTTGATATGGTAATATCAGGACTTTTCAAGGGTGTCTCAACTACTTCGTATGTTTTTTGATTTTTATCGTAATACCTTTCTGACACGATCGTTTTTCCAGCAAGAACATCTTGAAATTTACACCGTGAACATGGTCCAGAAAAACCTTTAGTATATTCGTGACATTTTTGATTTTTTACGGGTCCAAATTCTTTTATAAGCGCCGGATTCACATATTCGATTTCATGTTGTTGATTAACAACGTAAACTCCATCCGTCATGGAATTTAAAATACTTATTAATTTGTCCCGTTCATTCTTATAGTTTTGTTCAGATCTTTTTAATTCTTCAGTTCTTTCCATAACGATTTCTTCTAATTTTTCGTTTAATTTTCTCAGATTTTTTTCTGATTCTCTTAATTTTCTCTCCGTTTCTCGCTTCTCGTTAATTAACTGCTGTTTTTCTAAGGAATTCCTAACGCTTGCAAGTAAATTATCAATGTTTAAAGGTTTTAGGAAGTATGCCGAAGCACCTTTGTTCAATGATTGTATTGCCGATTCTATATCAGAATTAGCAGTTATCATTATAACTTCTACATCCGGATGCATTTCTTTTAAAGGTGCTATTAATTCCGTGCCATCTATATCGGGCAACTTATTGTCCAACAAAACAATATTAAAATATTTCTCTTGCGCTTTTTCAATTGCTTCATGTCCCGTCATTGCAATGTCAATTTCGTAGCCTTTTTTTTTAAAAATCATTGAAATTGTTTTACAAAAATCTTCATCGTCATCAACAATAATTATACGGTTTTTAGCTTGCATGACCCATCTTTACCCTTAATATGCTTTTGTTAAAAAAAGTAAAAAGTACGATTAAATAAACTTTAAGCCAATTTTGTCAAATAGATTAAACAAAGATAGAATATTTAAGATTTTGTTAAATAAAATAAGATTTTAAAAAAACACATTCATTATTTAAACTATTTAAAAACTTTTCATTCAATATAAAAACAAAAGTTTTATGTGTTTAATTGTACATTACAAGTTTCAAACTTCGTGTTAATATTCTTTATTAAAATCTTGTGTTATTATTTAATAAATTTAATAAAAAAATGATAACCTTATTGAAAATTAATGGGTGTTCTAACCTTATTGCCCAAGGTTCTTTTTTTTTTTAATTGGTAATCGAATAATAAAAGTTGAACCTTTATTTCTACCTTCGGATTCAAGCAATATTTTTCCACCGTGTAATTCTACTATTTCTTTCGATAAATACAATCCAAGACCAGATCCCTCTGTACGTACATCCATCCCCAAACCGCCTCTTTCAATCTTGCCAAATTTTTTAAAAATCTTTTCCTTCTCTTCTCTCGTAAAACCTACGCCATTGTCCTTTATTTTAATATCTAGCCCCTCATCATTCAATTCTAAGGTAATGGAAATTAAACCATTGATAGGAGAGTTATTTATGGCGTTTTCTATTAAATTCAAGATTACTCGTTCAATTCTTACTTTATCGATTTTAATATAAGTAATTTCATTACAATCAAAAGTTATCGATATATTTCGTTCCATTGTTAAACTATCTAAATCATTAATAACATCTGTTATGATTTTTACAATATTTTCTTTCTTCTTTTCTAACTTCACTTCATAAGATTCAATTTGCATGACTTTAAGCAAATTTTCAACCAGCAATTTCAGTCTTTTTCCCCCTTGATAGATGATTTCTATGAAATTAATGACTTCTTCGCTCATTTCTTCCTTAAAATTCTCCAAGAGAATTTGAGGTGTGCTATATATAGAAATTAACGGAGTTCTTAACTCGTGATACGCTTTCGTGATAAATTGATTTTTCAATTGATCGATTTCTTCTAACTTTTTCATGTGCTTCTTAATCGTGATTTCTGCTCTTCTCCTATCCAAGATATCGCTTATTATTCCAACAATATTTGATTTATTCTCATGCGTTAACAAACTAAGCTTAATTGAAACTGGAACATAATAATAGCCTTTTTTGTGGAGAAATTCTGATTCTAAATATACTTTTTCATTAAACTCTAACACTCTCTTAATGGCATTTTTCATAAGATTTTTATCTTCAGGAAGAATCAAATTGTATATACTATATCCAATCAATAGTTCAGGTCCATGTCCACAGATTTCACGAACTTGAGGACTTACATGTGTTAAAACCCCATTCCTATTAATTTCAATAGTAGCATCCGCCATGTTATTTATGAGATTACGATATTTTTCTTCGGATTCTTTTAATTCTTCAGTCCTTTTTTTAACGATTTCTTCCAAGTTCTCGTTTAATATTCTCAGGTTATTTTCTGATTCTTTTAATTTTTCCTCTGTTTTACGTTTATCGTTAATTAATTGCTGTTTTTCTAAGGAATTTCTAACGCTTGCGAGCAAATCATCAATGTTTAAAGGTTTAAGGATGTAAGCCGAAGCGCCTTCGTTCAATGCTTGTATTGTCGATTCTATATCCGTGTTAGCAGTAACCATTATCACTTCTACATCTGGATGCATTTCTTTTAAAGGTGCTAATAACTCTGTTCCATCCATATCAGGTAGTCTAATGTCTAACAAAACAATATTATAATATTCCTCTTGCGCTTTCTCTATTGCTTCATGTCCCGTCATTGCAGTGT
>JAUXAJ010000302.1 GCA_030620005.1 Promethearchaeota archaeon
AAAGTTATAACGTGAAAACAATGGCTTCCGTCGGCTCCCTGGATTTTTGTCTTTTGGTTAGTGTAAATTTTTTACACTCTGATTTCGCCCTCCTTTTCCTGTTTTATTTTGACCTTATCTTTAGGTCTTGCTGGCGGACGCTTCCCTTTAAAAATGCCTATCTTTAATCTTCAAAGATCTTCTTTTTAACTTGAATTTAAATATCCCGATTAACCCAAATGTGGATCTGCATTAAATTGCCAAGGTCATTTATGTGAAAAATGTGACTGGAATTGACTCTGAATGATTAGCCATCAGCGAAAAATTTCAAGAGAAGTAGAGATCGAGCAATTCAAGCATTAATAATTCAAATAAAGAAAAGAAATAGATCAAAAAAGTTGTTCTTGACATGAAAGACTTGTTAAACGATTTATTGTCGAAATTTAAAAAAAAATCTGATTGTTTTTGTGCGGGTATTTTCACTTTCTCAAGTTCAGGAATTTCCTTTGGTTTAGAACGATATTCATCCTTGACAAATGGTTCTAAATTTATAACAGTTTCCGTGTATCATGGAAATAACATTGAAGTTTATAGAACATTGTAATACGCACGTGAGATGAAAAGAAAGAAAGAAAGAATTATTATCTAGCCATGCTTAATAACATTGAATTTTATATATATTTTGTATTTCTATAAATTAATTACCTTACAATTATATATTCAACCAGCGAATATAAAAATTAATTAAAAATGGAGAGGAAATGGTTTTAGTTAAATTTATAAAAGATATGCAAGTAAGATTGGAAGCTATACCAAATCCAAGTGCGATTTTTTATAATGCTGTTATAAAAAAAATATTGAGTAAACCCGAATTAAGAATTGCTCAAAATATTGTTCAAAAAATAGATAAGGGAATATTAATCGATATTGGCTCAGGTACAGGTTTCTTATCAATTCAAATAGCAAAAAAGGTTCCAAACCTAACAATTTACGGTATTGATTTAAGTAGCAAAATGGTAGAAATTTCTTCTGGTAATGCGAGGAGATATCATAATGTAACGTTTATATTAGGAAATGCTAGAGAGCTTCCTTTTGAAACTGATTCAGTTGATTTTATCATTAGTACGGGTTCATTTCATCACTGGCAGCAACCAATTAAGGTTTTCAACGAAATCTTTCGTATAATGAAATCTAAGGGGGAAGCATGGATTTATGATGGGTGTCATAATCCGCCTAGTGAAGAAGTAGTTAAATTGAAGCGGGTACACGGCACTTTTCGTTATTTTTTATTCAGCCAAATCCAAAAATTTCATGGTTTTAAATGGGAAGTATACAATACTAAAATAAAAAAGCTTCTTGAGCACACTAAATTCAAAAAAAACTTTCAAATGATACTGGAAGATGGTTGGATGAAGATTATTCTTAGCAAATGAGAAAATTATCTAAAATTAGTAATTATGAAGTGAGCTACTTTCCGATTGAATTGAAGGGGAAATTTATCGAAAAAATAAAAATGCTTGACAAGTTCGAGAATAAGGATTTTTCTGCTATAGAACCTGAATTGAATTCTCAAGACCCAAGAATTTGAGCTTTTTGATTTGAAAAAATCAAATCTGGACATGTTTTGAAAAGCTTTTTTTTTAAATAAAAAAAAAAAAAAAAAAGCCACAACCCGACGAAATCGTCGAAAACTCCGTGAACGTGTGTGCGGTCTGCTTCAATTCTGCGAGAAGCGCTTACCAATTGGAAATCGCTCGGAAATCTTGCAAGACTTAACCGTTTTTAATTTTTTTTTTTCCTAATTTTCCTTTGATCTTAGTTTTTAGTTTTTTCACCGTCATTTTAGTCAATCTTGCTTCTTAGCTTGTTCGTTATACTCCTTAATTATTTCGTAGCAATCCTTGCATGAGATTTCCATTGGAGAGTAATTGGGAACATTTCTTTTCCATTCTTCGTTGGAAACGTTAAAGAATTCAGGATTTAATTCCCCGCATCGACAACAGACGGTTGGGAAGTAAATAAACGGTTTCCTGCCTTTTTTCAAGACAATGGTTTCCCATTCGCTCCATTCTAAACGAGTCAACTCTGGTTTACCAAAATAGATGGCTGGACATTCGCATGAAATCAATTGCGTGCCGCAAAATGGGCAATCCTCCAGCTGACACGGAAAAATTCGGTGATACTGACCTTGTTTAGCACCACAGCACCGACATTTCGCGTCTTTAAACAAACTTCTCTTGTACTGACGATCCTTTTGTATCAAATTAACTTTTCTGGACAAATTTTATATCTCTTTTTTCAAAAATAAATAATTATAATTTTTTCTCTTAAGAGTTTAACCTTAATCGTCACCTCTATCGTAATAAGGACATTTCAATTCAGTTCCATCACAATATTCAAAATGACCTTTCTCGCTGCACGATTTTCTACAATATTCCTCTTGAAAACATTCCGGACAATATGCGAATTCGCCCAACTCATTTATTTCAGAAGCTTTCAATTTCGCCCCACAATTCGCGCACTCGATCCTGTTTCCTGGTATTAGTGGATCTAACTCGTTTTTATTGGACATTTCTTCCTCCTTCATTTTTATCTTAATTAATTAATAATCATTGTGATTCTGTATTTTTAAAGAAAAACTCCTTGTATATTTTTTAAAAAATTTTTTTGATAATTCTTGATTTTTGGTAATTCTTAATAAAATCGTAAAAAATCTTGAAATTTAAACTTGATTTTTTTCAAGATATCTTGACATTTTTAAAGTTTAGTTTTTTCAATTTATCTTAAAATTTTTTAAGTATAGGATGCAATATTTAAAATGAAGAAATCTTTTTCCCAATTCTTAAAAGAAAAAAATTCATTTTCCTTATTCTCTCCGAAAATTATTTCACGAGTTACAGTGAAGAAGTTAGCAAAAAAAAAGAGGACTATGGAATTACTAAGTATACTCCGGAAATTTTAAACCTTATCGATAAGGTCAAGGGCGAGTTTCAAATAAAGACGCCCGGATATGGTAAGGCCGTCGCTGAAATTTGCTCTTTTTCGCTCGATATGAAAAAAGACTTATATGAAGCTTAGTAGGTTTTAAAAAAAAAGAAAATAGACGAGTGACAGATATACCCGCCTTTCTGTACCATTTTCGTCGCCGAATAATGGGTGGGGCATCAAACTATGCGGCCTACCTAAAACTCGTATCGAGGCTTCATCGTTTTCATTTGGCCTTGCACCAAGGTTCTAGCTCGTTCCAACCGTTCCCTCTAACAATTTCTTTGGCTTATTTCCAAGTCATTAATGTGCGCAAGAGGGCAGTGTCGTTTCAGTTGCTAAAATACGGTTCTCACCGTAGTAGTTCTCTACTCCTTGCTCGATAATGTGAGGCGAGGTTCCTCAGCGGGTCAAGCCTATTGTCAGCCCCATTTATCACGCGTCTGTTTGTAAAAAAGGAAATGATGATATTTAAAACTTTCTATGCATGGAATTACTTAATTCTTAATCAGGCTCGCAAAATATTCGAAACTCCTATTATAACTTTTTTCAGCTTCTTCGGAAATCTTAGCAAAAGTACATCCAGGCAATTGATTCATTGCTAAATGATAGGAAATGCATTCACAACATTTTCCTCTTCTTGAACAACTTGAATAGGTACAAGCACACGATTTTTTTCTATCTTCCTGACCACACTCTGTCATGTTTCCATCAATTTAAAAACGACTAAATTAAATTACTTTATTTGTTTTAGTATAATCCTTAATCTTTTAATAATTTCAATAAATATAGCTCATGTTTGGATCATAATATTCAACAATAAGAGTTTATATATAACTCCCATCGGGGAAAAAAAGGATTATATTAACTTTATAATGAATTCAATAAATATATTTAAGAATTGAATCATGGTATAAAGAGTTCAATATTAAATTGAATAATTAAGTATTTAACCAATAATTCTCTTTACATGTTAACTATCTATATATTAGCTAGTAATGAAGAACCAGAATATTTTTCCCTGTGTTAGGGTAAATGGAACACACTTCGAAACTGGATTTAAAATTGGGCAGCATTTCAAGGAGAGGATCCAGCGGGCTTTCCAAGAATGCAAAGCACTAAATGATTTGCAAAAATTAGACCAAGAAAAACCAGAAAGGATAGATAAAGTAGAATCTCTAGCAAAAAAGCACTTTCCTCAATACATGGATGAGATTATAGGCGTTGCAGAAGGTTCGTGCGTGGATTATCGAGCAATTCTAGTCGCGAATTTTCGTCATGTTCCTCCCAAGGATGATCGTATCGAAAATTGTTCAACAGTAATATTCAAGCGTCAAAACGACATAATTCTGGCTCATAATGAGGATTTTGAAAGCATTTCAGGTAAATATTCTTATTTAGTGATGGTAGAATTAGAAAATGGGACAAGTTTTTTTGCTCACGCTTACCCTGGTTGCATTCCAGGGATTTCATTTGGATTTAATTCTCACGGCATTGTTGTTACTACTAATAGTTTGCCTAATCCTATTAAGAGAATAGGATTAACCAGAATATTTTTCGGCCGATCAATTTTGGAGGCAAAAACATTACATGATGCTATCAATCGAGCACAAAGCTTAACACCTAGATCTGGAGGAGCAAGTTATAATATTGCATCAATGCGAGAAAAAAAGATAATCAATCTTGAAACTACGGCAGAAGAATCGTGTTTAACGGAGATATCTGATGTATACATGCATACGAACCATTACATCTCCGAAAAATTTAATCAGATCCCGCAGCCTAAATTTGGAGACTCGAAGGTAAGATATAGGCGTGGCATGTCGCTCCTCCCTGATACAAAAAGAACTGGAAAAGGTGCTCTTTCAATTTTGTCTGATAAATATATGTTTTTTAATGCTTTAAAAGGACCTTCGGGATATTTGCTCGATACTATTTGTACTGCCATTTTTAATGTTTCTACTACTATAAATTTAAAGCTTCATCCACATGACAGGGAAAAAAAAGAATACATGCAATTTTCACTAAATGACTTGGAATGATAAATTATGATAGAACAAGAATTTTCAGTAATCGATGGTCACATCGATACGGCAACGAAGCTTAAAGAACAGAACCGCAAGTTTTCTGAGCGTTCTACTAACGGCCATTGCGATCTTCCTCGCATGAAAGAAGGAAATGTCCAAGCCGCGCTTTTTGCGATTTATCCTGCCCATGAAGAAAAGTTAATTCTTAAGAATCTTGATATCTGGTTAGGTATAGTTTCTAATCCTGTAAACGGTTTAATGCAAATTAAATCAATGGAAGATTTCAAAAGAGCTGAAAAAGAAGGTAAAAAGGGAGCAGTTCTACATTTTGAAGGTGCTGGGGGAATAGACGAAGAGCATCGATTCTTAAGAATTGGATACCACCTAGGGTTGCGGTCGATGAGTCTAACATGGGCAAACAAGAATAAATATGCCACTGGTGCCAAGTTTCTAGGGCGTCAAAGAAAGACTGGGTTAACTGATGATGGTAAAGAGTTAGTGGTTGAAGCCCAATCACTTGGTATAACAATAGATGTATCCCATTTGAATGATCCATCTTTTTGGGACGTCTATGAAGTATCTACTAAGCCAATTTATGCTACTCACTCAAATGCGCGTTCCATAACCGATATTCCAAGAAATTTAATGGATGAACAGATTAAAGCCATATTCGATAAGCACGGGACGATTGGAATTAATTTTTGCGCGGGGTTTTTAAACCCAGAAACTCCTTTAGAAGATAATCTTGATTTGGGTTTTGAAGCAATTAAAAATCATATGGATCACATCGTAAATATGGCAGATATTAATACGGTAGCGATTGGATCGGACTTTGACGGCGCAACAGTGCCAAATTGCGTTAAAGATTGTGCCCAGTTTCCTAAGCTATGGGATTATCTTCTCGAAAATGGTTATAGTGAAAGCGATATTGATAAAATTTCTC
>JAUXAJ010000327.1 GCA_030620005.1 Promethearchaeota archaeon
TATTAAAAAGAAATTAGATTTGTTTTTAAAAATGATTTTTAAATCAGATATTTTTATTCTATATGAATATCGTAAATCTTCAGGTGGTAAATCTTTAAAAACTTTTTCTGTTCCCGCTCTAACAGGTTCTTTTGTTATAAAAACCGCTAAAATTGATACAATAATACCAAAAATCCCAATAATTAGAAACGGATATCTCCAAGTATGTAATAAATTCGCATAATTTTCCGAAATAAAAGCTATCCTTTCGCTGATACCTCCTGATTCAACGTCAATTAGATTAGTTGGAATTTGATTAAACGATAATGCTAAAATTCCTGCAGTAGTGGTTGCAATAATGTAGATCATTCCCCAATACGCGAATGGTTTTGAACGAGAATCTGGAGAAACAACATCTGATAAATAAGAAAATAATACAGGGTTAGTTACGCCAGTAGCAACCGCAGCCAATATTCTAAACAAGAAGAGGAGCCAAAATTCTTGAGCAAAAATATGGAATATATTTGAAATTGACCATAAAAACCCAGCAATAAGCAATAATATCTTTCTACTAATTAGATCAGTTAAATAACCAAATACTAAAGTTGATACCCCCCCGATGAAGACATAAAGACCAATCATCAAGCCTACCATGGCAAAATCAATACCTAACTCGGCAGCTATTAATACTTGATTTGGCAATATTACTGCGACATCCATCGAGATAATAGCCATTAAAAGCACGAAAATTAAAAGCGAACTTCTATTTTTTCTATCCAATTTCATGTTAACTTCAACTCCTTTAGTTTTCTTTCCAATTTCGTGTTAAAATGCATCTCCTTTATATTCAGCTCACATCAACATGAGCTTCTAATTTTTCAATTAATTCATTAACGCGGCTGGGGTCACTGATTTCGATCGAGATTGCGTCATTAGGGCAAGCATTTTCGCACCTTCCACAGCCTAAACATCGTTTCTGGTTTACTCTTGCTTTCTCGTCAATCATTTCCATTCCCTTAAAGACGCACGCTTCGAGACAATCTCCACATCCGGTACAAATGTCTTGATCGACTTTAACGGTTAATCCCTCCATTCTCTGATAAAGGGTAGTAACGCTTACAGAAGCGTGTGTCAAGACTCTTCCATTAATACAACAACAGGAACAACAAAAACAAACGGACATGAAATGTCCTGTATCTTTAACATCATACCCCTCAGCCTCCATCATGGAATTCCCAAGAATTGGAATTAAACCATCATCAATGGCAAGTCTTACATGTTCTAAGGCTTCCTCCTTTGTTACAACACGGCCCTTGTCCTCTTGAGGCATCGCCATTTTTAAAGTAGCTTCTCCCATCATCATGCACCCTAACAACTTTTCATGATCTTGACATTCATAGTGTACTCGACAGGGACAGTCACGAACAACAATATTGCACGCCTTATCAATAAAATGCTTGAAGATCTTTATCGGTAGAACTTGATTTTCAAACTTTCCAAGGGATTGATTAATAGGGATGTAAGATCCAAACTCTTTTTCACCCTCCGTGCGTTTTTTAGTCCATTCTCGAAACATTGGTAATTTTGAAAAAAGAAAAGGATGAAATCCCTTCTTGGGGTCAATTTGAGCAATTAGAAAAGGTTTTGTGATTTTTTCCTTTTTTTTTTTTCCTTTTTTTGTTTCAACAGTCTTCCACCCTACAGTTTGTAGGATTTCAAACTTACCATTCTCACCCGGAGAGTAAGTGAACTCAAAAGGCTCACACTTTAGGAATTTAATCGCTAGATCCTTATCTATAATATCGAGAGTAACACCAGGATCGTCTAATCTTTCTCCAAACTTGTAAGAGTAATTATCTTTTTCAAAGATTTGATAGCCTAACACTCCACAAATATTCCATTGAAGCTTAATTACCCCATCAAAATTTTTCATGTCTTCTTGATAAATTTTATCAGTCTTAGTACAATCTTCTAAATCTTTCATCATTTTTTTAAATAGAATTTCAATTTCTTCCTTATTTACTACCATATTTATCACTTTTCTTGAATTCAAATTTAGGCTCGCTTTATTCCACTTTGTGAAAAAAATAAAATAAAATCTTTATATATGTGTAAGAGAAATAAATATATAATAAAAATTTTTTATAATTTATTTCATTTAAAACAAAAATAAAAGTGAAGATATAACGGATAACGATAAACAAACTGACGATAACCTTAATGAATGGGATATAGCATCAACAAAAAAAATGTTGTCTTTCTCTTTTGGTTATATAATTGTATTTTTCATGTCGAGTCAATTTTCCCGATTTGTTTTCTATTTTTACCAGATTGAGATCGGAGTACCAGTGGTCATGTTAGGGGTTGCTTTTACGATTTTTGCAATTTGGAACATGATAAACGATCCTTTGTTAGGCTATTTAACTGATAGACCATTTAAATTTACCAAGAAATGGGGCATGAGATTTCCGTGGATATTAATAGGAGGATTACCTCTTTGTTTTATTTGGATTCTCTTATTCACTGTACCTGAGGGTTTCATTAACCAAGTAGATACACTTCCAGTTTTTATATATTTTATAGTCATTACATGTATATTTGATACTTTTCATTCGCTTTACATTATTCACATAAATGCTGGATTTACCAACCATTTTCGAACAGAATTTGAACGTAATAAATCAAGTTTCATTAACAACACTATACCAGGGATATTACAACTTTTCATGGGATTTATAGTCCCTACTTTTTATATTTATGGAAATATAAGTTCAATGATTTTTGCGCAGATTCTACTAGGTTTTTCCATGCTTGCATGTATGCTCATTCTTATTCCAGGTATACGCGAATCTGAAGATTTAAAACAACGATTTCTTCGAGGTTACGAACAAGTAGAAAGAGATTCTTACTTGAAGACAATGAAAGCCGCTTTCAAGCGTAAAAATTTCGTAGCGACTCTTATTGTATTTATCTTGTTGACATTAGGTAATGCTGTATATCTTGCATCTATAGTCTACTTTTACAGGGATGTCTTAGCGATCCCCTATTCAAATGCTGTAATTCCTCAATTGCTTATGTTTTTGGGTAATGTAGTGTTTATTCCCGTCTGGTTTATAGTAATGAAGAAAATTGGAACAGGAAATATGATGAAATTAAGTTGTGTATTGATAACTATTTCTTATCTTCCTAACTTGTGGGTTGCTAGCTTAGGAGAAATCATGATTTCATCATTTTTTGGAGGAATAGCTACTGGTGCATTTTATATTACATTGGGTCCAGTTTCAGCAGATGTTTATGATGAGAGCACTATTGATACTGGAAAACATCAAGAAGCCATGTATGAGGGAATTAGGGCCTTTTTTTTACGATTTGGAATCATTTTTCAGGGAGTTATTTTAACAGTTATATTTGTTATTACGGGTTACGACTCCTCCGATCCTCTTGCTATACAGACACCATTGGCTATATGGGGAATAAGGACTCTCATGGGTCTGATCCCCTCCATATTGGCGTTTTTCTCATTCGTTGTCATGACGATATGGTACGATTTAATAGGAGAAAAGCAAAAAATGCTTAAACATAAATTAAAAGAAATGGGGCTATAAAAAACTCATTTTAAATTATTTTTTTTTTAAGTGCCAAATTACTCCTTAAACTAAAACTAACAACTTTTTTTTTATTTTACAAAATACTCATATAATTTTTAATACAATAGAAGATAAATTATTATTAAAAATGGCTGAAGTATATTATTCTAACGGAATTAATGGTGTTAAAACTTTTTTAGATGAAGTTCCAAATGATGCTACTTTATTAGAGTTTTATGGACATAAGATTTCTAAGATTGAAGGTCTGGACAATTTCGTTAATTTAGAGACTCTTAACCTTGGTGCACATAAGATTTCTAAGATTGAAGGTCTGGATAACCCCGTTAATTTAAAGAGTCTATATCTCGACTATAATAGAATAACAAAGATCGAAGGTCTGGACAACCTCGTTAATTTGAGGCGTTTACGCCTTGGTAATAATCGTATTTATTATATGGAGGGGTTTGGTAACCTTTTTAACCTTGTCCGCTTAAGTCTTGAAAGAAATCTCATCGAACAGGTCGAAAATGTTTATAAAAACAAAAAGCTTATTGAATTAGTATTGAACAATAACAAAGTCACTCAAGTTTTATTGTTTAAAAATTTTTACAAGCTTGATATTTTAGATCTTCGATGGAATAATATGCCTAATTCTTGTGATAATCGCATTCATCAAGGTCATAATGAAATTAATGCTTTATGCCGATATTATTCCCCCGAGTGAAGGAAAGTATAATTTATCTTGTTTCTTTTTTTTTTCTCTTTCTTCTATTTTTGAATAAAGAGTTAACTCCTTTTTTTCTATCCTCCATTCTTTCAGGTAAAAAAATCCCATTATCTTGGCAGATTTTCAAAAAATTTTTACATTTCTGCAATTTTTTTATGTATGATCAATGTTTTTATATAAGTATAGTTTTAATCTAGCATCAGAGAAAATTTTTTTGGTTTTGTTCCTTTACTTTACTTAAAACTGAAAAGCATTAAAAAGTGTTTATAGGAGGTGTAAAATCGCGGGACTCCGAAAGATTGAAGACGAAATTGATTTTAAAGAAGCCATGAGGAAAAAAGCGGCAGAATTGAGAATTAAAGAAATTCAATCTAAAGCAAGCACGGATAGTATTACTCACGACAGGCTTCGCGAGCTAGCAAAAAAGCACGGCGTGATTTTGGCTTTAACTCCCGAATTAAAGGGCGATATTAGGGAATTACAAGAAAAGTACAACATTCCCTCGTCGAAAATTATAACTGAACAAATAATCGAAGAGGACGTGTTAAAAAAGTTTTCTAAAGTTGACGTGGAAAAATTAGGGTTGCTTGCATACCAACGCGTGCTGATGCACAAGGAGGAAACTGGTGGAATAATGCCGATACAAGAAGTATTTGAATTTGTTAACACGGGAATACTAAAAGGGAAAGTAGACATTGACGATTTATTGAAAGCAATGAAATA
>JAUXAJ010000126.1 GCA_030620005.1 Promethearchaeota archaeon
TCTAGACATTGTAACAGGCATATCTCCTCGAGTTAAGAAGTTAGTTGAAAACCCACCACCTCGGAAATATTCTACAATTGCAGCATCAAACCTTGTTGCATCTAAGCATTTTTGCACTTCTTCCTCTGTGATTTCCCAAAATGATTTCATTGCAGGTTTGCCATCGATTTCTTGTTGACCGGTCCCATCTATAGTTGTTGATCCAGAATTTATTAGATGTATTATTCCATTTTTTGCCCTGCCCGTTAATTCCTTTCCAGTTACTCGCTTAACAGCCGTATGGCTCCAATAAGTTCTTACATCGGAAAAGATTTGAGATGTATTTGTTAAAAGATGACCAAAAAGCATTGCTATCCCGTTTAATGCATCGTTTTCTGTGGCCATAATGTATGGTTGCCTTATGCCATTCCAATCAAATGAAGAATTTAAAATAGTTTCTAAGAAATCACCATTTGGCATCCAATCTGTCCAGTGTCTTTGCCCTTGAAATCCCGCTGCGATTGCGTTATGTCCCAACGATTCTTCACCATAACCAATTTCTTTCAACTTTGGATTCCCAACCATTAAATCCCTGGAAATCATCGTCATTTTAATCACTGTTTCCCATTCTTTATCTTTTTGTTCTCGAGTCTTTTGATTTTGAATTTCATTAAGATCTTTTCCTTCTTGACAATTCTTCTTGGTCCATTTTAATGCCTTTTTAAATTCTTCTTTATCAAAGATATCTTCCTTTATTCGCCGACTAATTTCAGACATATCGATGTATTCATTTCTCATCCCTAAATAATCTTGAAAATATTGTTCAGTTACAATTGAACCTGCTATGCCCATTGAAACTGAACCTATAGAAAGATAAGATTTACCATTCATCCATGCTACTGCAAGACCAGCTTTAGAAAATCTCAATAATTTTTCCTTTACATCATCAGGAATTGAATTATCATCAGCATCTTGAACATCTTGCCCGTAGATCCCAAACGCGGGAAGCCCTTTCTGAGAATGTGCCGCTAACACGGCGGCTAAAAAAACTGCACCTGGTCTTTCTGTACCATTGAATCCCCATATAGCCTTAGGAATATATGAATTGGCATCAAGAACTTCTGATCCATAACACCAACAAGGGGTAACTGTTATTGAAAGGCCTACATTTTCTTTTTTAAATTTCTCCGCACATTCTGCTGCTTGAGCAACTCCACCAATTGTCGTATCTGCAATGACGCATTCTACTTCCATTCCATTTGGATGCCTTAAATTACTTGTGAGGAATTCTGCTAACAACTTTGCCATTCCCATTGTTTGATCCTCAAGTGATTCCCGGACACCTTTTTCTCTTCCATCAATCGTAGGTCGGATGCCTATTTTTGGGATAGCTCCTCGAAGTCTTTTTTTACCTACATGCTTTTCCATTTATCTAATCACTTTAGAAATAGTCATTTCGATTTTAAATTTTTCATAATAAAAAAGTCTAATATGTTAAACTTAAAAATACATAGAATTAATTAAATTAATTGCTCAAAATTTTAAATAATAGGGAACAAAAGGATAAGGAATGGGAAACGGTTGTGAAAATGACGATGATTGTAAGAATGAATTTGGTACTCAGGAATTAGAAAGTGCTGATTATCGAGCATGTATGGTCGATAATGAGGGATACCTTTTAAGATACCTTTTAAACTAACTTTTTTCGTTCATTTTTTTTATAAATGATGCCAAAAAACAAAACTTTCTTTAATTTATATAGTTTATAGTTCTACAATTTAGTTAATAGACAAAATAAAAAGTAAAAAAAATTGAGAAAAGTAGCAATAATAGGTGTAGGAATTACACCATTTAAAACAAGGTATTTAGATAAAACCTACTTTGAATTGGCTTATGATGCTGCAGATATGGCACTAAAAGATGCTAAGATTACCCACAATGAAATAGAATCTACGGTATATGGCATTTATAATGAACTCTTCGAAAGGCAATTCATGCCTGACATCTTTATAAATAGTTATTTAGGACTTAATAACAAACCAGGGACTCGGATAGCAAGTGGGGGAGCTACTGGCGGTTATACCGTTAGAATGGCCTATGCTGAAATAGCATCGGGCTTGTCAGACCTATGCCTTTGTCTGGGTGTAGAAAAATGTAACGATTGTTATGATGAACTAACTGGCACGACTACACCTGCGGTTTTAAACGCTATTGCATATTCTGTTGACATGACTTATGAGTATCCAATGGGTATGATGGCTGCTAGTTCTTATGTGACCATGGTAAATGCTCATTACGAAGAGTTTGGAAACCCTTCTGAGGAACAGATGGCTTTAGTATCCGTGAAAAATCATGGAAATGCTATAAATAACCCAAAAGCACAATCTCCAATGAAGATAACTGTAGAAGATGTAATTAATTCGAGAATCATATGTTATCCATTTAAATTGTTAGATTGTTGTTTATATTCGGAGGCATCAGCAGCATTGATTTTGGCCAGCGAAGAAAAGGTTAAGGAATTAAAAATCGAGAATCCTATTTGGATTAGTGGAGTAGGTGCTGCAAATACTGATTGCTTCATAGGGAATAGGGAAAGCATTGGAAGATTATACTCAAATATTTACGCGGCAAAAGCAGCTTATAAAATGGCTGGTCTGGATTATGATAATATTAAAAATCAAATAGATCTTGCAGAATTGCATGATGCATTCTCTGGACAAGAAGTTATATCGTATGAAGAATTAGGCTTTGTACCTTTTGGTGAAGGCGGAAAATGGTTAGAAACTGGTGGTCCAATGTTCGATGGAGAATTACCATGCAATCCATCAGGAGGATTAATCGGTTGTGGGCACGCTATTGGTGCCACAGGGATAATGTCTACGGGAGAAACTGCTTTACAACTAAGAGAGGAGGCTGGGAAACATCAGGTGAAAACCATTGAGAATGGGCGGGCTTTAGCCCATAGTATTGGAGGTCCAGGCGCGGCATATGCCGCAATAATCATAATGGCAAACGAGGATGGGTTGAAAACATGAGCGAAAAGTTCCAAGAACACCAAATAAGAGATGAAATTGTAATCCATTACAAATACATCATGGGTGGTCAAAGTAAGTTTTTCATAGAGCTGAAAAATAATAAGAAGATATTTGGAACTAAATGTAAAAAATGCGGAAAAATATGGATGCCCCCGAGGATAAATTGCTCTGACTGCTATGAAGATACCGATTGGGTTGAATTAAAGCAAACTGGAATGATAGAGATTAGCACCATCGTTTAGTATACCACTTCCGCTTTTATCCAAGCCGTTCCATATGGAATTGCCTTTATCAAACTAGATGGGGCTCAAACAGCATTTAATCAAGGTATTTTCTCAGAAAATTTAGTTCCTTCCAAAGTTAAAAAAGGCCAACGTGTAAAAGCTGTGTTTCAAAAGGAGCGAGAAGGTAAAATGACAGATTTTTTCTTCGTTCCTGAAGAAGAATGGGAAAGATGGATTAGTAAACCTGAATACGAGGGAGGTGCGTAAAAATGGGTGTTGCAAGTGATAATTTAATGAAAGTTATTGAGAAAATGAATACACTCGAGAAAGCTCAAGCCGTTTTTGTAACGGATGTTGCCGGAAAATCGGTAGATTGGGAAATGACCTTCCAGTTTAACCTAGACCATGAGGATCCTTTCCATGTAGAAATTAAAGAGCGAAAGGCAATCCTTGTCCCAGGAACAGCTGAAGAAGCTCAAATTATATTGTCTGGTGATCCTAATTCTATTGTAAAAATCTGTAACGGTAAGGGTGATTTCACTCATGCGATCTCTAGGGAGGAGATAGCTGTTGAGAAGGGAAAAGTAATGGATGTTATTAGACTTACAAGGGCTATAACAATTATCTTAAAAACTAAATAATTACTTTTAATTTTTTTATATTTTAAGGTTTCATTTTATTTTAATTTAACATCAGTTCATTGAAATAGAAATGTAAAATTAATTACATATATGTTATTATTCTTCATATTCTCATGTAAATATTATAGAATTTAGTAATGAATATTATATCTAATCCTGTAATTGTAGGTGCTGCCCAATTTACACAAGGTAAGAAAACTCCTAAGCCACTAGATCCACTAAGTTTAATGGTTAAAACTAGTAGAGATGCTCTTGCAGATTCAGGAGCAGCTGGCTTAAAGGAATTCATTGATTCTGTCTATATGATAAACATTAATAGTTGGTCTTACGAAGATGCGCCAGGGGAGCTCAGCAAGTTGATTGGCGTTAATCCCGTTAATAAAGTGTTTTTACCTGCTGGTGGTGATACACCACAGATGCTCGTAAATCGGGCTGCAAAGGAAATTTCCTCAGGTGATATTAAGTCCGTAATAATAACCGGAGGAGAATCTGCCTATTCTGCGTATCTTGAAAAAAAGGGCAAAATTTCGTTAAATTGGCCAGAAAGGAAAGAACCTAAATACATGGAAGGTAAGCCATGGAATGGCACAAATGCTTTTGAAAATTACTACGGTTTTAAAAACCCTCCTCATGCTTATGCACTTTTTGAGACAGCCTTACGCGCATCAGCTGGGAGGAGCATTGATGAGCATAGAAAAAGCATGGGTAGGCTTTTTGAGCGTTTTTCAAAAGTAGCATTCAAGAATCCCTTCGCATGGACAAAAGAAATTTACAACTCTGACGAAATAACCACTCCTACCCCAGAAAACCGTAAAATAAATAACTCTTATACTAAACGAATGTGTGCTAACATGTTTGTGGATCAATCCGCTAGTTTGATAATGACAAGCGAAAAAATCGCTGAAAAACTTGGGATTGATAAAAAACTCTGGGTTTATCTCATGGGGGGGTCTGATCTCAAAGATATTCACGAGATCACGCGTCGGCCTCGGCTTTACGCTTCACCAGCAGCGTCAACAGCTTCTCAGCTCGCTTTAGAGCAAGCAGGTCTCAAATTGAAGGATATTAACGCTTTTGACATCTATAGTTGCTTTCCTTCCATCGTAGAAATTACGAGAAATGAATTAGGATTAACAGAGAGCGATCCTCGCGACTTGACAGTAGCAGGAAGTCTTCCATTTTTTGGTGGTCCTTTGAGCAACTACTCCATGCACGCAATTGTTTCTGCCGTTAATTTGATACGTAAAACTTCCTCGTTAAATATAATGGTGATTGCGAATGGAGGGTTAAACACTAAAAAGTCAGTCGGCATATATGGAACTAAGCCACCACTAACGCCTTGGAGCGCTCGAGATGATACGAGTATACAGCAATCAATTTTGGCGAAAACTTTACCCGAACCTGTCAAAGAAGCCAGTGGAGAGCTAACAATCGAAGCTTACATAATTACGTACAATCGAACTAGAAATCCAAAGAGGGGTGTTGTAATTGGTCGTCTCGAAGATGGACGCCGAACCCTCGCAAATATCGATTCTAATCCTGAAGAATTATTAAGACTTGAACGAGAAGAACTTGTTGGAAAGACGGGGAAAGTATATCATGACGCACAAGAAGGGCGTAATTTCGTCCAAATTAACATCAACGATTAGATTGATACTGATTGTTTACCATTATTATTTTTTTTTCACACAAAAGTTCGTAGGAATCTGCGAAGATAAATCCCTGTTAACTCATTTACATTAATGTTAATGATGACAAAAAGCCAAAATTAAAAATATATTGGTGATTTTTTTTTTTATCTATATATATCTTTTCTTGAAGGGATAAGGTCACTTTTTTTTATGGGTAAGGAAAAAACTCCAATTATTGTAGGTGTAGCTCAATTTACACAGGATAAGGATGAACCAAAACCACTTGATCCCCTTAGTTTAATGGTTAAAACCAGCAATATGGCTATAAATGACACTGGATCGGCAGGAATAAGAGAGTACATTGATAGCATTTACATGCCAAGGATTATTAGTTGGAGATATAGAGATGCTCCTACTGAACTGAGTGATATTTTGGGAATCAAAACCAATCAATCTTTTTATTCAGATTATGGTGGTGAGACCCCGCAGTTATTTGTAAATCGTGCGGCTAAATCAATTGCTTCAGGAGAATGTAAAACAGCATTATTGACGGGCGCAGAAGCCCATTATGCAGCTTATCGCTTAAAAAGAGGTGAAATCACCTTAGACTGGCCAAGAAGTAAAAATTTAAAACATAATCATATTAAAAAGGAACCGGATTACACTAATCTTGAGTTAAAGTACGGAATTACATTTCCTTCAAGCATGTACGCGATGTTTGAAACGGCAATCCGAAAAAAATCTGGCAGGAGTATCGAAGAGCACTCTCAGCACATGGGCAAGCTTCTTGAACACTTTTCTAAAGTAGCTACAAGGAATCCTCATGCGTGGTCCAAAAAGTTTTACACTGCTGAAGAAATTGTAACTCCGAATCACGAGAATCGATACATTTGTCATCCTTACACAAAATGGATGATATCCAACCCCTATGTTGACCAATCAGCAGCAATAATCATGACGAGTGAAAAAATTGCAGAAGAACTTGGCATCGATGAAAAAAAATGGATATATCCGATGGGTGGGGCCGATCTTGAAAATATTCACGATGTAACGCGACGACCTCGGTTTTACGATTCCCCAGCACTGAAAGAAGCTTCTCAACTCGCATTAGAACAAGCAGGTCTTTCACTTGAAGAAATTGATAAGTTTGATTTATACAGTTGCTTTCCTGCTATTGTTGAGATAGCTAAACAAGAGTTAAGAATAACTGAGGACGATCCTCGCGATCTAACGGTTACAGGTGGTCTCGGTTTTTTTGGAGGCCCTTATAATAACTATTCTATGCACGCAATTGTTTCTGCTGTAGAACTTATACGCCAAAAACCATTATTAAAGATATTTATTTTAGCGAACGGTGGTTATAATACACGACAATCAATAGGAATTTATGGTATTGAACCACCCGCTAAACATTGGAACTCGCGAGACGATATTGCCATCCAACAGAAAATATATACAGAAGCATTGCCCGAACCAGTTGAAAAAGCAACGGGTCTGCTTACCATAGAAGCTTATACTTTTCATTATAATCGAGAGGGGCAACCTATAAAAGGTGTTGTAATTGGTCGTCTAGAGAACGGTCGTCGCACTATTGCGGAAATAAAAGCAGGTGTAGAGGAACTCTTAAAGCTTGAACGTCAGGAACTTGTAGGAAAACAAGGCAAAGTTCATGAAGGCTCTTGCAATGGTCGAAACAAGATAATTATCCCGAACTAGCTTAAATTGGACAATAGTTTTATTTTTTCTTTCTTCTCTTTAGCGTTTCTTGAAATTCTAACAATATTCCAAAACTTTCTTCGGTGTCCACATAAGCTACATGTTGCTTACCTCTATAACCGGTAAAAATGACTTCAAAACCTTTTTTTTGAAATTCTTCTATAATTGATTCCAGATCGGTAACAAATATTCCGAAATGATGAAGCCCTTCCTTCCCGGCGTGAATAAATTCTTTAAAAATGCATTCTCCTTCAATCCATTGTATTAGCTCAATTTGTTGGTTAAAGAATCTACTAAACGCGATCTTTGTCGAAAACTTAGAATCCTTCCCGCGATACTCGTAAACAACGCCTTGATCCTTATCTTCCAAAATGGCAAACTTCGGCATTCCATACACGGATTCCATGATTTTAGCTTGCTTTTCGACGTCCTTATAAACATAACCAAGCTGATTTATTTTTAAACTTCCTATATCAATTTTTTTTTCCATATTTCTTCATCGCAAATTTTATATTAATGAATCCTAATTCAATTTTAAATCCTATATAAAAAATGAATACATTGTTATTGATTTTAATGATCTAACGATAAAAGTAAAAAATCATAATTAAATTTCTTATATAATTGATCTATTTTATAAGGAATTTCTCATGAAAATTGGTCGAAGTATAGACGAATTCAAGGTAGGCATGCGAGAAGAGTTTTCCCGCACCTTTACTCAAAAAGAGACCGAAACCATGGCTGAATTAATAGGAGATCATAATCCTTTCCATTTCGAGGGAGAGTTTATCAGGAAAACACGGTTTAAAAAACCCATTGTCCATGGATTACTTGTAGGGGGAATGATAAGCCATTTCGGGGGCGCCCTCTTTCCCGGACCAGGATGCCTTGCTGAATCAATGGAATTTAAATTTTTAAAGCCTGTCTTTTTCGGAGATACAATTAAAGCAGTAGCAGAGATCACGAAAGTAGATAAAAAAAACAACCGTTTGACATTTTTAATGGAATGCTTTAATGTTAAAGGCGAAAAAGTTGTGGAGGGTTACGCATCTTGTATCCCCTTTCAAATTGAGATTGACGATAAGAGAAAAAAAGAATAACTGGCACATTAAAGGCAAAAAGATGGTGAAAAATGGAAAAAATCTCTTATAAATAATTTTTAGAAAAAAAAATTTTTATAAAAAAAAATTAATAAATTTTTCTTAATTACATTTTATATCAATTTAACATGATAAATACTACACAATATAACCATGAGGTTTAAGGAAATAACATGAATTACACTCCAGATATTAAATCTGTAAGCAAGCACGAAGTTCCAGGCTGGTTTCACGATGCCAAGCTCGGTATTTTCATTCATTGGGGGCTTTATTCGGTTCCAGCATTCGCGGTTACAGGGATAGATATAAACGAATTGATTAAAAAGGAAGGATTTGCAGGAAATTTCAAAAAAAATCCTTACGCTGAATGGTATTTAAATTCGCTTAGAATACCAAATACGCCAACGCAAAAATATCACTTGAAAACATATGGAAAAGATTTTTCCTACGACGATTTTGTTCCCTTGTTTAACGAGGCCGTCAAAAAGTGGAGTCCAATTGAGATGGCTGATTTATTCAAGAAAGCTGGGGCTCGATATGTAGTTCTCGTTACTAAACATCACGACGGATTTCTTCTATGGCATAGCAAGTATCCCAATCCTAGAAAGAAAAATTATGTGGCCAGCAGAGATATAGCCGGAGAACTAGCGGGGGCTGTTAAGAATAATGGAATGAAAATGGGTTTTTATTATTCTGGTGCTCTTGATTGGTCTTTTACGCGTGCTCCTATAAAAGACATAACAGGTTTAATATCAAATGGGCCCGTTGAAAAAGAATATATTGACTATGTCAATAACCATTGGTACGAATTAATTGATAAATACGACCCCGTTATTCTCTGGAACGATATCGGATATCCACCTGGCACGAATATTAACGAGATATTTGCGTATTTTTACAATAAATTTCCGAATGGTGTCGTGAATGATCGATGGTCTCAATTTACTAAAGGTATTAGAAGAATTGTTAAAATATGGCCCATTAGTAGATTGATAAATTGGTTAGCAAAACGAGCTGTTGAGAAAGGTGGTGCTAATTTACCAATTAAATTTCATCATGATTTTAACACGCCTGAATATTCCCATTTTGATAAAATTATTCAAAAAAAATGGGAGTGCACTAGAGGGCTTGGTAACTCATTTGGATATAATAAGCAAGAAACTGACGACGATTACTTAACGCCTGAGGACTTAATAAGAATGTTCGTTGATATTGTCAGTAAAAACGGCAATCTCCTCTTAAATGTGGGTCCAATGGCAGACGGATCCATTCCAGAATTTCAAAAAAAATGCCTAATGGGGCTAGGAAAATGGCTAGATGTAAATGGAGACGCGATCTTTGGAACCAGACCATGGACAAGGGCAGGAAGTGAAACCATGGAAGGTATTGAAGTCAGATTTATTCAGAAGCAAAATGTTCTTTTTGCAATAATCTTGGATAAACCAAAAACTAATAGGATTACAATAAAAAATTTAACCATTGAAAAGAATTCGATTATTAGCATGTTGGGTCATGAAGGTAATTTAACTTTTGTTCAAGAAGAAAATGATTTAAAAATTTCAATTCCAGAAAATCTTGAATTCTCTCCAGCTTACTCCCTAAAAATTAAACCGGTTCCATTGAATTAAAAGTATCTCTTTAAATAATTATTTTATTAAATATGAAAGGGGTCTTCCCGACTAAGAATAACTAGCTTATATTATTTATTTCAGCATTTATAAAAGATATTTCAAAAATTAACCCATTCATTAAAATTTAATTAAATCTAAGACTATCAAATAAAGAAAAATCAAGTTTTTTTTAGGTTATTATAATGTCTAACGATGCTTACTTAAAATTAAGAGAGTTTTTAGACAAGTTTCCTTTAGGATTTCCTGAAACACCGTCAGGAATTGAAATAAAAATTTTGAAAAGACTTTTTACAAAAGAAGAAGCCAGAATAGCGGTGCTGTTAACGCCAATGCTAGAAAAAGTCTCTCGAATTGCCAAGCGTGGAGGTATTAACGAAAAGGAATTGGAAACAAAACTCGAATCCATGTCAAAAAAGGGACTTATTTATCGGGTCCGAAGAGATAATAAAACGCTTTATAATTCAGCACCATTCATGATAGGTTTATATGAATATTCAGTTAATAAAATTGATAAAGAGCTCGCCAAACTTTATAAGGACTACTATAATATCGCATATCAAGATGAAATGGGATTGAGTAACGTGCCCGGATTCAAGGTAATTCCTATAGACGAATTTATTGAAGTTAACACCGTGTTATTTCCATACCACAAACTCAAGGAAAGCATTAAAAAAGCAAGAAAAATATCAGTTGCGGATTGCATCTGCCGGAAAGAGTCTCAATTGAACGGTGAAGGCTGCGATCATCCCATTGAAACTTGTCTCAGCTTTGGAAGCGCAGCAGAATATTACATTGAAAATGGTATGGGGAAAGAAATATCTGCTGAAGAAGCAATAAGGATTGTCGAAGAAGCGGATGATGCCGGACTCATTCACGCAGGAGCAAATTCCAAGCACCTCTCAAACATTTGTAACTGCTGTAGTTGTTGTTGCGCTTCGATGAAAGGAATAACGCAAAAAGGTTGGGATAAAAGCAAATTTTTTAATGCTTTATTTGAATCTTCCATCGACGAGGGGAGGTGTACTAGTTGTGGAACATGTATCGATAGATGTCCAGTTGAAGCGATCATTCTGGAAGAGTTCGCTGTAGCCGATCGAGAAAAATGCTTGGGATGTGGCTTATGCGTCTCAGTTTGCCCAGAAAAAGCAATAACCATGCATTTAAGAGAAGATGGCGAAGAACCTTTCAATCGAGTGTTAGAAATGGGAATGGCTATAATGAAAGGAAAGCGGAAAGCTTCTAAATAAGAAGATAAAATAAACATTAAACATTAAAATTAAACATGACTCGAAAAGAAAAAATAGTGATAATAGGAGCCGGATCCATGCAATTTGGGTCTGGAGCTGTCGCTAACATAATGAACAGTGAAGTATTAGATGGTTCTACGATCTGCCTTCACGATATTAACGCAGAATCGTTAGAATTGATGCGTCAAGCGTGTCAAGCGGCTATTGACCAAAAAAAGGCTAATTATACCTTAGAAGCCTCTACAGATAGACCAGAAGCCTTAAAAAACGCCACATTCATAATCAATTCAATAGAAATTACTCCTCGATTCGAATTATTAGATATGGACTACAGCGTGCCCCTAAAAATTGGAAGCAAGCAAGTTTCTGGGGAAAATGGTGGCCCCGGGGGCCTTTTTCATTCCCTACGGGTGATACCTCCCATTCTTGATATCTGCGAAGATATTCAAAAGATCTGTCCAAACGCCTTTATCATAAATTTTTCCAATCCAATGAGTAGAATCTGTCTTGCTATTAAAAGGAAATTTCCCTCTCTTAAAATCGTAGGGCTTTGCCACGAAATCATGTTCTGTCAACATCATCTACCCAAAATGCTTGGAACACCATTTTCTAACCTTGAGATTAAAGCAGGGGGATTAAATCACTTTGGTGTCATATTAGAGATAAAATATCGCGATACTGGTAAGGATGCATACCCCGACATTCGAAAAAAAGGTCTTGAATTTGTTCGTAATATAAAAATGTGGGATACTAATTTAACTGCGTTTATTCTGGAGAAGTACGGATACCTACCGTACACATATGATTCTCACTACGGGGAATATCTAAGGTGGGCGTGGGATCTTTCTGATATCGAGGGCGTGCGTCGTTTCTGGGATGGATATGGAACAATGTGCATAAAAAAAGCAAAAAGACTCGAAAAGTTAATAAGAAGAGGTAAAGGCGCAAAAATTGTTAAACCCGACGCTGAGAGTGCAATCCCGATTATCGAAGGAATTTTGACAGACGCTAATTACGAAGAGCCTTCTGTTAACCTTCCTAACGATGATGTCATAACTAACTTGCCAAGAGACCTCGTTGTGGAATGTCCTGCGATTGTTAACAAGAATGGGCTAACGCCCGTAAAACTCGGAGAATATCCAAGAGGTCTTGCTGCGCTTTTACGAACTCAAGCGTCGGTACAAGATCTCGTTGTTGAAGCTGTTATAACCAAGTCAAGAGATATTGCACTACAAGCATTGCTGGCAGATCCCGTCGTGGATAGCTATACGCAGGCAGAAAAAATTTTAGACGAAATGTTACGCTTACAAGCGGAACATATAAAATTGGAGTAATTAAATATTAAATTTCCTAATTAATATATTCTTAATTAAAAAAATGGTTGAAAAAATAAAATGGTTGAAAAAATTGTGTTAGTCGGTGCGGGATCCTTGCAATTTGGTCTTGGAACTGTGGGTAGTATTTTAAAAAGTAAAATATTAAAGGGGTCAACGGTTTGTCTCCACGATATCAACGCAGAATCGCTGGATTTAGTGCGCCAAGCTTGCCAATCGGCTATAGACGAAAAAAAATTAGACTTTACATTAGAATCTACAACGAATCGCCCGGAAGCCTTGAAAAATGCTACTTTTATCATAAATTCCATAGAAGTGGCTCCAAGATTCGAGCTGTGGAATCAAGACTACGAAATTCCACGGAAATTTGGAAATAAACAGATATTTGGTGAGAACGGAGGTCCAGGAGGCTTTTTTCACAGTTTACGTGTTATTCCACCTATATTAGAGATTTGTCAAGATGTTCAAAAAATATGTCCAAACGCATTTTTCTTTAATTTTTCGAATCCCATGAGTCGGATATGTTTGGCTATCAAGAGAAAATTTCCTTCTCTTAAATTTGTAGGACTTTGCCACGAATTACAACACCACGTACTGATTGTTAGTCGAATTCTTGAAACACCACTATCAAACTTGGAAATAAAAGCTGGAGGGTTAAATCATTTTGGAGTTATATTGGATGCGAAATATCGTGATTCAGGTAAAGATGCCTATCCAGATATTCGAAAAAAGGGTCCAAAATTCTTGGATTCATTAGTCACGCTTGATGGTAACAGG
>JAUXAJ010000322.1 GCA_030620005.1 Promethearchaeota archaeon
GTGTCCAGTCAGATAAGTGATCCAAGCCGAGTTTGTTGATTATGTCGTAGAGAAAAAAAACGCCATTAGCTCCCTTGCAATATTGAGAGAGAAGAAACCTAAAGCGCTCCTCGCCTCCAAAATCCCAAATCTGAAGTTTAATGTTTTTATTGTCAAGATTAATTATTTTAGAGTAGAAATCAACTCCTATTGTAAGCTTTAAATCCTCTAAAAACATTCCTGAAATATATCTTAAAGTGAGCGATGTTTTACCCACCGAGGCATCGCCTAACATCATAATTTTGTACGTATAATCGTATTCAGACATTCTCCTTCACTCGGATAAAAAATTAGTTGCTTTCGCAACATTAGCATTTCTTTGTATTTTTTATTATAAAAGTTGATTTTTTTTATTACGGTTAATTATTATCTCAATCTTACAATTAATATTTATTCTTTTTTTAATAAAAATTTGTTTTAAAACAACCAAATTTTTGATTACATTTATACAAAATTAAAAAGTTAAAAAATCAGAAAACCTATTATCCCTTCGTTAATAATAGTAAAGTGTATTTTTCTTACTTTAAATGACGATCAATAGTAACTCTTTATTTTCAAATAAGAAGAAGAACATAAATAAGGTAGGAAGAGAGCCTAAGTCATTGAACATTGGCTTAACTAGAGAACAGCTTTTATTAAAAGGTTTAAAAAATATTGCGCAAGAATATATTGAAATTGAAAAATTAAAGAGAAATTTTTCTAATGCTATTCTTAAAAATCTAAAAGAATTAGATTTTTCCGAGTTTATCAGATATCCTAAATATTATATTAAAGAAAAGCATTTAAAAAAGATAACAAATGCTGGCAACCTAAGCGGAATAAATGTGGTAAGCGTTGATGGCAGTTCAGTCGTAAAAAAGATGATAAACTCTGATTTTGTTTTTTTAAAAGCAATAGCTGTAAAATACCATTTTTATGAAGATCAAGACGCTGACATTCATTATTTTCCTGATATAAGCGGATTTAACAATTATTCCGTACATGGAAATTACGTTAATTGCCAAGATGATATCGTAGACAATAAAACTGCAATGGATATGACACTAATGGAAATTAAATTGTTAAACGATTTAATTCAGAAATCATCAGATATAGACTTGATCATAATTGATGGATCTATAGTCATAATGCCTATAAACTTAATTTTCAGTACAAACCGAGAAATTTCAATGAGATACGACACTTTATTGAAAGAATACCATGAGTTATACTCAAACTGCAAAGAAAAAGGAATAATTTTAATTGGCTCAATAAAAGACACGAGAACTTCAGCATTAACGCATTTATTAAGAGACTCCATTCAATTATTAAAACCTACAAATTGGCACCTAAGTGATTTTATCAATATTAATTACCGGCAAGTTATTGATTATTTTTCGGATTTAGATTTGTTCGACAGATTATTAAGTGTATCAGAAAGAAGTTGTATATTTAACTGTAAAAGAGAAGTGGATAAAATTAGAGATACTGGAATTAAAAAAAAAATTCCCTACTATTTTCCACTTTCATTCTACGCATTTTATTTAAAAACCGCTCAATTCGACGCACCCTGTAGGATTGAGTTCTTTACGGACGAAACCGATAGTTTTAAGAAAGCTTCCGAAAAAGCGGATTTAATTTCTTCAATTCTACTTCCCATGTCAAGTTTAAATTTAAGATACGGCTTGCCAATACCTCAAATTGAAGCCCACAGAAGAGCTGTATTTAAACCAGGAGAATTAGAATTGTTATTCAACAATATAAAAAGAATACTAAGTGGTAATGGTTTTACATTGATAGAAAAACGAAGAAACAGGAGGCCATTCTAAAAACAGTTCATTTTGATCCTATTTAAAAAGATATCTTCAAAAAAAACATGCTTTTTACTTACTATTTCATTTATATAACCCTTTTGAGTTATCATTTTATCTAAACTTTTTAAATCGGTTGCGCTTGAAGTTATAAAATAGATGTAGCCCTTCTGATTAATGTTAAGAAAATATTTTGAATCGTCTAGAAAATCAAGAATTAACTCGTATCCTTTTTTACCACCGTTCCAGCTGTAATCGATTTTGGAACTCGTATTGTGTTCATTAACTATTTTTGAGGATGGCAAATAGGGAGGATTAAAAACAATGATATTAAATGAATGATTTAGAGAATCAGAATAAGATTTAAAAAGATCTGAGCGAATGAATTTTATTTGATTATTGATATTGTTCGCTATTTGATTTTTTTTAGCGCAAAAAATTGCTTCTTCTAAAATGTCCGAAGCATAAATTTCGGCGTTGAAATTTTGATAAACTAATTTGATTAATTGAAAAAATAGCGCAATTATTCCAGTACCAGTACCCATGTCTAAAATCCTTTCGATTTCTTCCATTTTTATCCCATCAAAATAGTCTTGATTAATATTTTCCTTAAAATAATCAATAATTAAGTAAGTATCATCGGATGGAGAATACACGTTCTTAAAATCATGATTTATAATTGGATCGTGTACTTTTTTATTCATGATTCTGCGTTTATTTCTATTTTAGCGTTAAATCGAAAAAAATTTTACTTAATTTTATAAAATCTTCAATTTTAAGACCCCAAAGTTTCTCGTTTTTATAGTTATTTGCCCGTAATACTTGAAGGATACCTCCCTTTTCCAAATTAACAATATTGGCTTGATATATAGCATTTGATATGTTCTTACCCTTATAGGGCATGATTCTCGCAATAAATTTTAAAAAAAACTCTCTGCTTATACTCTCACGCAAAAAATGATCTTTATCGTTTCTCGGTTCAATTTTAATTAGTGATAAATCGATCTTTGGAGTAGGATAAAAACACATTCGTGAGACATCAAATCTCTCTACAGGTATCATGAAAGCGTTAGAAGTTATCGTTATTCTTGAAAAATTCTTATAATTTTTAGCGTTAAATATTCTATTAGAAATACTTTTTTCTATGACCAAGATTCCAGAAGGAGGATTTTTTTTATAGAAAACCTTTTCAAAAATTGGTCCTGTTATCGAATATGGAATGTTAGAAACTACTTTATTAAAAGATGGAAGATCTGCTTGTAAAATATCGTCGTTAATAATTTCAATATTCTTATAAGTTGAAAATTTTTCTTTTAGATACGAGTAAAGACGAGTATCGATTTCAATTGCATGAATTTTTTTTGCCTTTTCCACTAATCTTTCTGTTAATGCGCCCAAACCAGGCCCAATTTCTAGGATTACATCCTTCTTTAAGACCTCTGCTTTATCTACGATTTTATTGACGATATTATTATCGACTAAAAAGTTTTGACCCAAATGTCTTTTAGGATTTACTTGTAATTGCTTTAAAATGAGTAGAACTTCTCTTTTATTCATGAAATTCATTCATATTTTTTCGTCTTACTGAAAAGATAGTATTTCACATCTCTTTGTAATTCCTTAATAATACGACTTGCGATTAATTTGGCGGGATTAGAAACGCTTGTTCGGTCAGCGATATCTTGAAATGTAATGAATTTTTGGCGGTCCCTAGCTTTAATGATCTCCCACATGTGTTTTTGTCCAACACCAGGTAGTAATTTTAGCGAATGCATTCTAGGGGTGATTGAAGTTGAGTTATTAAAAAAGTTTATAAATTCTTCCTCGTAATCTTTAATTCCATTTTCTAAGACTTGTTGGATTAAAGCCTTAGATGTGCTTGTTAAATCATCATAGTCAATTTTTTTGAGGACTTCCCTCAATTTTTCCTCTTTTAAAAAGTTGTCATATAATTCTTTTTCTTGGACTTTTATATCTGAATTTTTATTTACTTTAACTTCATAAAGAACAAAATCCGGAAAAGTAAGAACTTGAGCAATTGAAGATTTTGCCCAACTTGGTTTATCTTCTTTAAGATGGCCGTGTAATAATATATCTAAAATAATAAGATCTCTCGATCTTTTTATGAATTGTTTTTTCTTTTTTCTTTGACCTTTGGGTTGATAATACCTCCTCTGAGGCGATCTTCTTCGTTGAAGTCTTCTTTCCATATCCACCAATTTTCTTAGTTTTTATTTTTCCGATATCCATAATATTTTTTTTTTGCTAAAAAAAAAACTCTTACATGAAATATAAATCTATGATCGTCATTAAAATTAAAAAACAAATAGCTATATAAATTCTTCGGTGTTTTGTATTAAATTTAAAAGTTATACACGATGGTTAAAAGGTTTAATTTTTTTTCTATTTCTCCTTCTAATCCTTATTTTTGAAGTTTTACAGAAAGTGTTAAACTTAACCATTTGTCTTTAAACACGTTAACTCTTCAATTCATTAATTTGATATAACATTTCTTGGAGTTGATCATCACTTAGAGTTTTTCCAACAAAACTCTTTTCAAGTATAACTCGCAATTCTGGGACTGTTTCAGGGTCAATGTTGACAATATTTACCGCAAACATTTCTTCTAATTCGTATTTTTCAACGAGGAAGTTTCGAATTTTTATCGCTTCTTTTTCAGACATTTTAGCAAATATATTCACGTAATTGTAAGTTATTTCTTGAAAATGGCTCATTTCTTCGTTAGGATCTATTTCTGATAATTTCGTTTTTATATCTTCCATTATTGTTTTTACTTCAGGAATAGAAACTATTTTTTCATCTATTTTTCGTCCAGACACGATAATCACAATAATAATTTATTTTTTTACAGAAACATAATTTAATCTTAAATGTTCCCGTCCAACTATTAAAATTTTTTTAGATCTGCGCCCTAATTTTATCTCAACTTCGTAGCAACGGCCCCTCTTGGCAATAACTACTCCCGTCCGCCCGTGGTACCTCCGATGAGGCATTCCACATTTATGTTGAGATGGATCAGTAATTATGTCAACTTTATCATCTATATTGTAATCGATTAAATATTTTTCTATGGAACCGAGACCTCTAGCTCGAACGTTCTTTCTATGAACGTTACGAGTTTTGTTCCGATACCCCTTATGTAAAGTAATTGTTAGTTCTCCTCTGTTCTTTCTTTTTTCTTTATTTTGGCTAATAATATAAACTCAATAAAATCTTGCAAAGAAGAAATTTTATTCTTTAATGATAAATATTGATAATAGTATTTAGTATTAATATAGTTCATAATTTATTTATTTTATTATTTTAATTCATTTTGTTAGTTATCATTTGATTTGAAT
>JAUXAJ010000190.1 GCA_030620005.1 Promethearchaeota archaeon
ACATTCCAGTAATAATCGCCGGAGGACCTAAAATGGACACAATTCAAGATTTATTAAATGTTGCATACGATTCTATTCAAGCAGGAGGTAGTGGAGTAGCTTTCGGGCGGAACGTGTTTCAAGTAGAAGATCCTACGAAACTTGTAAGTACTATTGCAAAAATAGTTCATAAAAATCATACTGTTGAAGAAGTATTAAAAGAGTATAAATTTAAATAGTTAATCAATAAATTTGAAATTTAATATCATCTTAATTAAATAGATATGATTCCCAGTAAAATTTATTCTCTTTTTCAGCAAACAATTGAAAATTACAACAAAAATGTAGTTTTAAAAACCATTAGTGGAAAAAATGTCCAAGGTAGTGAAAAAATATTTAGAGTCATCATTTCATTTAAAGACACTCTTATAAGAGAAGAATTTATTTCAAAACACGATTTTTTGGAGATTTTAAATAAATTTGATTTGATTCCCTCCATTATTACCAATTTAAATCTTCAACAAATTCAAGACCTACAAGGAGACGATTTAATAATACGAATTGAAGAAGATCAAAAGTTATATCTCTCCATTCAAGAAGTTAACGAGGTGATTGGACTAAACTATTACAAAAAAAGAAAATTCTCCATTACTGGAAAAAACATCATTGTAGGAATTGTTGACAACGGGATTAATGGCAATGTTGAATCGATTTCTAATGTAGTTATTAATCACTATAGATTAAAAAACGATGAGGCTGATAAAGAAGATGTTAAAAAAGAAGAACACGCTCATGGAACCATAATGGCAAGTGTAATCGCTAATCAATACTTAGATCGATTCAATAACAAGATGGGAATTGCCCCCGATGTTAAAATAATTGACCTTGACATTTCAAATTCTACAGAAGAGTTCTACATTTCAAATGTTTTAGAAATGTTTGATTTAATAACAAACAAAAATATCAAAATAGACGTTCTTTTATTATCTTTAACAAGCATGGATGCTTCTGATGGCAACGATATATTATCTATAGCTTGTAATCATTTAGTAGATAAGGGAATTATTATAATTTGTCCTGCGGGAAACAATGGACCTGACCAATATTCAATTGGGACTCCAAGCGCAGCTGCAAAAGTTATTACAATAGGGGCATTAACAAAAAAAAGGAAAATTGCTAGTTTTAGTGGAAGGGGGCCTACCTTGGATGAAAGAATAAAACCCGATTTTTGTTTACCAGGTTACGATATTCAATTACCTTTATCAAGAAAAAAGATCGCTACTGTATCAGGCACTTGCGTCGCCGCCTCTGTATGTGCTGGAGTTATTGCACTAATAAAAGAATTCAATCATGATTCTACTCATATCGACATATTAAAATTGCTACGAAAAGCCAGCTTCAAATTAAAACAAGACGCGACATCTCAGGGTCATGGGATGTTTAGAGTTTCAAACATTATTAATGAATTGTTTTCCATTAAAGAAAATACTTGCTCATATAATTTTTTGATTAGAAGATCGTTAATCATTTCAGCAGGATTCATTATTTTTTTGTTATTTTTATTTTACTTGCCATTGATTATTAATTATATAACGGATTTCTAAAACTAAGGAGATGATTAAACATTTTTCCATTATTCCATCTTGGCTTGCCTTTAATTATTTTTGAAATTCCAGGAGTTAAAAAAAAATATAATATAAATCGATTTTCTTTATTAATAGGTTCTTTATTTCCCGACTTCATTGACAAACCATTAGAACTACTTGGTTTTGGCTCAGCAAATGAATACGCACACACTCTTTTATCTGTTTTTGCATTTTTTTTGGTTCTTCATCTTGCTTCTAAAAGAAATACTTCAATTTCAATTCCTTTTTTAGTCGGGATGCTTTTTCATTTGTTACTTGATGTGGAGCACGCCCCCATCTTTTTTCCTTTTATTAGTTATGATATTGAAAAGATTGAAGATCCTGTTAAATTTTGGTCTGAGGCTCCATTTATAAAGCCTTATATTTTTTTGACGGAGCTCATTGGAATTATTGTTGTTCTCTTTGTTATTACTAAAAATAAATTATATAGCTTTAAAGAAATTGTGAATTATTTGAAGATTAAACCTCAAAGTAATAATAGCAACGAAATTAATAGCAAAAGGTCTGGATAAACATGTTTCCAATCTTTCACATTGCCTTACCTTTATTAATTTTCGAAATTCCAAGAATTAAAGAGAGATTTAAGGTTAACAGATTTGCCTTGCTTATTGGTTCAATTATACCAGATATTATAGGCAAGCCTCTATTATTTCTAAAACTTGATTCGGGAAGGGGTTTCTCACATTCTTTGTTATTCATAGTTGCGAGTTTCTTGTTCTTATTTTTAGTGACTAAAGGAAACACGGTAATTACTTTCTCTTTTCAATTTGGCGTTATTACGCATTTTATCTTAGATTTGCCTCATCTCCCGTGGTTATATCCATTTGTTTCTTACGACTATGAAATAATTGACGATCCCATAGCCCATTGGATTAAAACGATGGTGGAGGAACCTATTGTTAGCGTGACAGAAATTCTGGGTGCTTTTATCTTAATATTTATTATTTATAATAATAAATTATATAGGTTTAAAGAAATCACACGATATTTAAATACAAAGAAAGACCATGAACACGAATAAATAATTTTAGGTGATTTACATTGGTTGAAAAAAAAATAATGAAAATAATAATAGACGATAGAGAGAAGAAACTGATGAAAGTTTTTGATAACAAAAAGGCGGATGAGCGAATCCTGCAATACGAATCAAAACGACTAAGCGTAGCAGATATAGTTGTGTCAGAGCGCGTGGGGATTGAAAGAAAGGAAGGAGCTGACTTTATTGCTTCTATCATGGATAATAGGTTATTCGAACAGTTATTGCGGCTAAAAGAAGCGTATCCAGAAGGAGCAATTTTAATAATTGAAAAGTTAAACGATGACACGTTTGAGAACACGGGGATGAAGATCTCTTCGATTTATGGCGCATTAGCGTTTGTTTCTTACAAGTTAGGCGTCTCTGTAATTCCTTCCAGAAATTTGGAAGATACTGCAATAATTATTGAAAGGATTGCGTACAGAGAACAAGTTAAAGACAACATGCCTCTTTTATCTCGAATGGTACCAAAAGGAATGAACATCGAAGAAAGAAGAGCCTTCATCATTGAGGGCCTTGTTGATATAGGCTCAATAAAAGCTAAAACCCTAATTAATAAGTTCAAGACACCCTTTAACGTTTTTAAAGCCATCAAAAACACGGAAATAACTTATACGAGGACAGGTAAAGAAAAGGGAATAGAAGGGCCTCTTAAGGAAATAAAAGGTTTTGGGTGGAAATTCTTAAAAAAGAATAAAGAACTCATATTTGGAAAAATCAAGAACAATCCTCAAAAAAAGATAGATGATATCAATTGATTGAGAGTCTCAACCCTATTGGGATTAACTAAATTTCTTTATGGGAATCAAAATCATAGTACCACTTTAAAGGCTTAGTGCCTTGAGATTTTCTCAAGGTCGACTTGGTCGGAAAGGACGAAAAGAAGATCACTGATTATGGAACGCCAAGGTAGTAACATTTCGAGAAAAATTATAATAATTTTTCTAATGATAGACTCTAAAAAAAAAGAGGGAGGGTAGAGAATCCTTGAAAACAAGCGTAATTCCATTCAAACCGTGTTGAGCGCCTTTGAGTAAAAGTTTATTTTTGCCCATGACCTAAAAGTAATTATACCCATTTTTTCATAAAAAAAAAAAAAATATTCCATAAAGAAAAACTATAAATAAAGTTTTAAATGGCCATTTTAGAAATTGGTATAAATTTAAATAGTCATGGACTAATTGAAGTTCAGTATTATCCTTCTTTATACGAACATGATGGTATAAAAATTGAAGAATTATCGAATTTAAGAACTAACCTTATTATGGTTTTAGATCAATTTTCGAAGAGCGTTCTAGATGGAGAGATCAATACTATTAGTTTTCAATCGTATAATTTGATTTGTCATCAACAAATGATTGCATTACCTGGTGATGATATGGAGAAAGATAAAGAAACATTATTATTATATGCTATTACAGAAAAAACAACAGATCCAATTTTAGTTACAAATCTATTGATAAAAATTAAAGAATACTTTCTCAATCGCTATTCTCTTAATGACATTTTTTCCAAAAAAAAAAAAGATTTTTAGAAAATTTAAAAGCACGATTGATGATTTATTAGGGGATTTAAAAATAAAAACAAAAGATAGATTTAAAAATGTGTTTTTCTAAAAATATAGTATATTGAGTTGATCTAAAACAAATTCTACATAAATGTCATGAATTAAATTTGGTGAAATGTATGGCTTTAAGTTTTACTGGTGGTCTCACATTAATATTACAAATAATATGTGCCCTTTTAAGTTTGATATTAATCTTAAGAATTTTCTCTAAAAAGAAAAAAAAACTTGAAGTCTTACAACTATATTTATCTTTATTTTTTATGATGCATTTAATAAGTGTCGGAATTGGTATTAGTATTAGCCTTTTGGAAATTATAGAGTATAAAGCGGATATACTTTTACTTTCCTTCATCTACTTTATGGTTTTCTTTACTCTTGACATGACATACATTTTTGGTTATATTTTTGCAAGCATAATGCTCAAGTCATCAAAATCTTTCTTCAGTAAACGTAAAAATATTTTATTACTTTCATTAGTAACTCTAATCTTGATAATATTAAATGCGTCTCAATTCATCAACTATTTTATAGGTGCAATTTATATAATAATGGAAATATCTTTAGGAATAATCATAATTATAAGATTAAACGGTGTTCATAAATTATTAGATGACCACCTTTTAAAAAAGAAATGTAAATTCTTGATAATTGGTTTTTTGTTTACCCAAATTATTTCGGGTATACTATTTATATTTTATCTCGATTTTGAAGTCACTGATATAACAACTGATCCTATAGTAATTCTCATGTTAAGCGCGTATTATATATTATTAATGACTGGTTTAATACTTATTGAAAGCTCCTTTCGCCTGCAATGAATCTTGAAAGAGTTTTAATTGAAATTAAGAATTAGAATTTTAAATAAAGATTAAGAAAATATTTCAACCAACTCTTCTTCTAGAAATGGGAGTATCATTATAACACGTGTATTCCATTAACAAAGAAAAAAAAAAATTTGTTTTGATTATAATTTTTTATAGGAATCGAATTCATAATACCATTTTATGGGTCCCTTGCCTTCTTTTTGCCTGGTTTCTTCAAGACCTTGATAAAAATTCTCGTTGTGATTTCTAAGATGAAATTGATAACCACATTTTGCGCATGTAGTAACAGTTTCCTTTAAGAAATATTGAGGGCTTGAAAAATCAAGAACTACTTTATCCAATTTCCCATCTTTCGTTTCTAAATAACATTCAAGTGGAAGTCGAAATCTTACCGAATTGCTTCCACAATTAGGGCATTTTCCACAAGACGCAATGTATCGGACTTCTGGCATTCCTATTCCATTATCTTCTTGTTCTGTCAAAATTATTCCACCATTATAATATTGTTAGTAAACTTATTTTCTTTAGAATTGCATTAAATATCGCCTTAGGGTATTCTGGATAATAAACAGCTGAATATTACGAGCTCCACCTATTACTTCTTCTATATGCGAAGTTGCGGTCAATTCTTGAAGATCCGTGTTGTCAGTTACAGAGATACCTCCTGCCATTTGTTGAACCGTGTACGTTAAATCAGCACTTAATCTACTTATTAAATATTTTCCTTGAGAACTAATTCCAGCCACATATTTTTCCGCTTCTTTACTCGGTTTTTCAGCAAATAAAATGCTTTTATCGTAGATCGTTGCTGCTTGAAGCGATAACGCCGTAGCTGCGGAGGTTCTGGATAATAAATCCGCAAGACTAAAGCCTACTCCTTGATATTTAATTATTGGTTGACCAAATTGTAGTCTTAAATTCGTGTAGATAATGCCATATGCAAGAGCCGCCCAGCATATTCCTAAGCCGCTGCCCATTATCCCTAAACGTTCAGGTACGAGCCCATCAAACAGATTATGATAACCCTTTCCATTATCCCCCAAAACATATGCCATTGGTACTTCAACATCTTTAAAAATTGTATGGGCAATGTGTACTCTTGGTACGTAATCAATTTTTAACCTGTTTGTAATTAATTCGCCGGGAAAGTCACGCGACAGCATTGCCTGAACCATGGTGCCTCTCGGATTCGCCTCGTTATATACTCCATAAACGACGAAGTAATCCGCTTTAGGTCCGTTAGTTGTAAACACTTTTGAACCATTGAAAATAATATGGCTTCCATCTTCGGCTTTGGTACAACTTGTTGTCATGTTAACCGCATCAGAACCTCTTTCTGGCTCGGTAATACCTATGCATCCGATTGCCTTCCCCGTTATCAATTCTTCTTGAATTTTAAGAATCTCTTCGGTTTCGCCGTGTTGGAAAGTTGGATTTCCACACAAAATTCCGGATGCTAGTCTTGCTAACTCAAGTTGACTGTCTAAACAGCTTAAATGAATAGCAAGAAGAATTTCAGTTTTCATTCCATGCGGTTCAAAATCCCTAAAGAGGTTTATTCGTTGCATGAATCCTTCCTTTCCTAACTCAGGAAATAATTCATAGACATCCTTGCTTTTATCTATTTTTGGTCGTAAAACAATACAAAAATCTTGAAGTTGACGGCAGAAATCTTTCTCATCTTCATTTAAAATAGGAAAAAGGTTGTCATTCAAGATTTGAAAAACATTTTTTAGAGACATTTTATCTAATATGTCGTCTTTTATGATTTTTTCTTGCATTTTAGCTCATTTAGAGGTTTTTATTTATTGTTATTATGTCTTAATAAAACTAAATTCTTAATTAGTTTTAAATTTTGAAAGTTATTTAAGTCAAAAAAAAAATTATTTTAATGAACACACTATTAATACTTATATAAGAACGAAAATAAGCGATGTATAAGACCTCAAATGTTGATTTCTTTGGTTTGTATTTTAATTGTATTATCGTAGCTATCTTTATCGTGTCATTTAAGCTATTCACGAAATATTTTAAAAAGAAAAAATCACCAAAGAAAAGTAAATCAAATCAATTATTAATGAAAACGGATTAAATATAGTTATTTTTTACGTAATCCTGGATTTTCTTTATTTCTTCTAAATGCGTATCAACATTTCCAAAAATATAAAATCTGACATCTGGTCCTGTTCCACTAGGTCTAAAGTATAATGTAGAGTCACTACTTTTTAGTTGATAAATATCCACTTTACCATTATTATCAGATAATGATTTAATTCGATATTCTTTATCACCAATATTCAGGACCTTATTATCATTTACTTCAAAATTTTTCATTAACCTTACTTTTTCCTCGTCAATTGCGGGGATTGTTCGATTTATTCCCTTTATTGACCAATCTATTGAATCAGAAATGATATAACCACGAGAAATAAGTTCTGCAATTAATACCAACGCTGGAACAGGGTATTTATCGGCGATTATTGGGAGATCCGTAAAGAATTGATATTTATTCGTTTCTTGATTTTTAGATACACTTAACGTGGTGAGAGTATGCCCACCACTTTCTTCCCAGAGGACTATTACAAACTCTTCTTTTTCTAGGTCTTGTTCTTCCATCAAATTTATTATCATTTCCTTTAAAGGTCCTGGAGTTTTAATTTTAATCAAGTTTTTATTTTTATCTTCTAAGTACAAAATTGCTGTTTTAACTTTAGATTGTTCAACCTCGATGTCAAATAGGAAGTATAATATGACACCTAAATGTTTGTACCCAACTCCAGTAAATACGTTTAAAAAGCTAGCATGGTCGCTCCGTAAATCGCTCGGTATTGTTCTCACATTGAGAATCTTTTTGCCGAACTCTCTTGCCAAAATATTGTTCATCGCTGAATAGATCTCGTTTGGAATATAAGTAAAAAATTCTCCATTCTGTTTGACATATAAAGCAATCCGGTCTCTATCTGCATCAAGTAATAGAGCTAGATTTGAATTCGTTTGAGACATTACTTCTTGAAGCTTCATTTCATTGATAAATTTGATAGGATTTGGAGGATTTAATTCTTCTTCTATTAAAACAACATTTGCTCCGTAATCTTCAAATAAATCAACAATTCCTTTAGCCTTACCTAAATATGGCCAAATTACGATATTTTTACCCTTCAAACTTTTTATTTCTAAAATCTTTGATAGCAATTCTTTCACGTAATCATTGTTTTTTTGAACGGCATCAATCAATATTGGTTTTACAGGTTTAAACCGGATTTCTTTAAATTCTAACGCGTTTTTAGATATCTCCTTAAATAAATTACCGGAAATTGGAATAGGATACTGAATGTAAAACTTAATTCCGTTCCAAGATAAATCGTTATGACTCGCTGTTAAAACTATGATTAAATTAATAGCATCATACAAAGCAATAGAAGCTGCTCCGTAAGGAGCTGATGCTCTTGACATGCCTTCCTCATCAACTTGATAATAGACACTATAACCGTCGTGAGCAAAAATTTGAGAACAAAATTTTAACAAGGGCTCTTTACTTGATCTATTATCGGTGACTATAAGAATGTTTAAATTGTTGGAATTGTTCATTTCTTTAAATTTCAGGCTAATGGCCTTGAAAACCCTTAAGAATAGGAAAAATTTGCGATTTGTTAAAAAATATTTTTCGTTCTCTCCCTCTTTTTCGATATCATAAATCTGAATTCTGAGACCCGAAGTTGGGGCGACAATAGGATCAATGATTTTAACTTCTTGCTCTGTTAATTCTGGTAATTTTAAGATTTTTATATTACCTTCGCCATCTTCCAATTTTACACCTTCCATCTCAAAACTGATAAAAATAAACACCTTTTAATTGATAATAAGATGTATATTATTGAAAGCTTTAAATGTTTATTATTTAGGATGAGTGGGAAAATAATTATTGAAAAATAATGCGAAGTAAAATACTGAAAGCCTTGCTAAGATTCGTTCATTAAATTTAAATTTTAGCCCTTTTGAATCTAGGTTACGGATTGAGAGCGTTAATAGCATTACTCAAAATAGCAAAAATTTTTTCACGATAGTTTTCGTTTACAGCTATCATTCCATGGACCTTTATTATCCTCCCACCCTCATCATCAGATAGAAGTTTCTCACAAAATTCAGGAGATAAACGATTTTGTAAGTCTTGTTTATTCGCAATTCCTATAACGTGAACGTGTTTATAATACTTTTCCAAGGTATCGTGGATTATTGTCTTTGTCGAATTGATATTTTCGAACGTCGAGTCAGTAACTATAAGAGCTATGTCAGTTCCTTCTAAAAGACTATGCCATAAGCGGCGAAATTGGTATTGACCTGCAAAATCCCAAAGAATAATTTCTCTCTTAGTTCCTAATCCTTCACCATCAATACTAGCTATATCTGCAGTCATTGTTGGAATATACTCTAAATCCACATTTTTTCCACATATAAGACGGAGTAATGTCGATTTCCCAACACCTCCAACCCCCAGAATGCTTATTTTTATTTGCCCTAAAATCGTGTTATCTAATTCTTTTAGAAAGTTGGTAAAAATTCCACGATTTCCACCCCAACTTTTATTTTTAAGTATAGCACCATATTCTTCGATAAACTTAGATTTTATAGTAGTTATTTTTGAATTAATTACGGAATCGTCGTCTTCTAAATCAGCGCACACAACAATAATGATCTCATTAATAATAGTATAGTAATACTTGAATTCGTCGGTTGCTGTATTCTTGATCTCAGATTGACTAATTTCTTTCATGAAACCAGAAAAAGCGCTTAAAAATCCTGATAATAAATCTCTATCGATGTCAGAATCTCCATAGTTTCTGAATAACAACGATTTCCCGTCTTTAGTCATAATATTGACGTATTGAATCACTTTTAATGCACGATCTTTTTGTTTTATTTAATAATTAGATAAAGAAGAAATTAAAAAATATATCTAATTCAAAAACTCTTGGCAACTACTTAAAAAATTATTTATGTAGATAACATTTTTATTTTAATAAAATTATAAAATAAAATGTTAAACATTTTTGAAATTATAGTCATCTAGTTTTTTTAAATAATATTATTATTTTTGAAAGAAATCACCGAGGAAAATATATGACAGGCATGGATAATAAAAACAACGAAGATATTTTAGAAACGGTGAAAGAAATCAATAAAAAAATTAATTCATTCGCATCAATTTTAGAAAAATTCGGCTTAGATATTATTACTAATTTAGGAAAAACAACGTTTAGT
>JAUXAJ010000030.1 GCA_030620005.1 Promethearchaeota archaeon
TTCTAAGGTTAAAGAAACGAAATATTTTCCCGTCTTCGTCTTGCTCACCGTCGCATGCTTGATTTTTTGTGTAAATACCCTCTCATCTTTGTATCGAATCCACTTGAGTTTCGGAAGCTTGATCATCTTTCGCTGAACATCAATCTTGATGTTTCTATTCGTCATCTTCGTGGTGTAGCTTTCTCGTGCTTTCTTGGATTTGAATCGCGGAAATCCAACCTTACGACCTTTTTTCAAGCCATTGAAAAAGTTGTTGTATGCTTCTTGCAAGTGTTCTCTCGAACATTGTAAGGCGATTGAATCTGCGTTTTTGAGAAACGGATACTCCTTCTTGTATTCGGCTTCCGTTTTGTACTTATAACCGTAAAGAGCGTCCTTATCGTCTTTTAGTTGCTCGTACACCTCTTTCCGTTCTGATAACATCTGATTGAAAATGAAGCGAGAACACCCGATGGTGTCATGTACCTGTATCCGTTGAATGTCGTTCGGAAAAATCCGTAGCTTAATGGCTTGAATCATTTATACAATAGTAGAAGTAATTATTATTTTAATGGTTTACAGTGCGATGGTTTAGTGATTTTTTTTTTCTAAAAAAAAATAGGACTCAATTCATCTCCACCTTGAAAGGTGGAGTTTTCTTGAGTGGTCATTATAAAAAAAAAAAAAGGATCCGTTAATAGTAAATTTGCTAAAGATTTAATTTTTGTTAACAAAGGGATTCCTGGAGATACTTCAACTGGGCTATTACATAGAATTAATAAAGATCTATTGAACTTTAAGCCTAAACCAGATTATTCGATCATCATAATAGGTTCTAACGATTTAGGATGGGGGCTTAAGAGTGATAATGTTTTAGAAAATATAAAAATATTGCATGAGATTTCCAGAGAAAATAGAATCATGTCAATAGGCGGATTAATACCCCCAATAACCAAAAGATCTTCAAGTCCTAGATGGGATATAACACATTCAGATTTTAATGAAGAATTAAAGCAATGTTTTATTGAAAAGGAAATACCATGCACAGATTACGGATACATGACAGATAATGACGACTATTTAAAGCAAGAGTATACATCTGGAGATGGGATCAATTTTCAATAGCAGGATATAAGCAAATGGGATATAGCTTATTTCAGAATGTTATAAAGAAGATCATGAAAACTATTTTAATGTAATTGCATGACATTTTTCTTGAATAACTTTTCTTCCAATATTAGCAATTCTTTGAGCCAATTCAGAAATTCTCCATTTTTCATATCCTTTTACATAAGTAGAAAAAGTGTCTTGAAGTGGGTCCTTCCATTTTGATGGCATCTTATCCGCCCCTATTTTCGCACCAAGAATCGCTCCAATGTTGCCACAATTGCAATCCGTATCAAGCCCCATCATTGCTGCAATGCAGATGGATTTTCCAAGAGGGTCTTTGTCTTGAGCACCGTATAATAGAGATAATATAATTATTCCGATGTTTGGAAGCACGTGAACACCGGAGAGAAAGCGATTCAAGAACTTTAGTTTTCTTTGTTTATAATCTTTTGAGTCTTTTTTTAGCAAGGTTTTCCGTATCTCGTGCCAATAATCAATTAATTCCTTCCTTCCTTGCCTGAAATTGTTTGGAACCTTGTCATAGATCTTTCTCGCTTTGAGGATCATTTGTGTATAAAGACTTTCTTCTGGAGGTCGAATAAACTTGAGGGAATCTTCAATATTTTTTGATATCTTTGGCTCAAAAAAGGCATTAGAAAGTAAAACCGCCACATATATTTCTCCTTCAATTCCTATCCCTGCGTGTGATATGGAACCATCAATTTCAGCATATTTTTTTGCGATTCCAGGACACCCAGGAGATATTTGACCCCATATATCCGCCCTCATTTGAGCACCAATGGCATCGTAATATATGTTATTGTGAGTTCCTGATTCAGGAGGCATAATGCCAGCTCTAAGATTTTTTAATGCGACTTCCTCGGCAGTAAAATTCTTTTTATAGAGAAGCTTGACCCATTCTTGAGCAATATCTTCAGCTGAAAGATTAATTCCATGTTTTTCTAGGGCAATTAGTGCACAAATTTCATACATCTCATCGTCATTAACATAATCTAAATCAATTGGTTTTGGATAATATGTTATTTCACCGTATTTCTTTTTTATATATGAATAAGGTCTAAATTCAACCGGAGCTCCCACGAAATCGCCCGCAACACGCCCAAGCCACGATCCTAAAACCTTGTTATAATAATCATCTGAAGTGATTTCTTTCATGGTTATCACACATCACCATTCACATTCACATAACCGAGAACTCGGTGTCGTCGTCGTTGAATTCACCTTCAATTTTACCGCTCCCAGCCAAATCAAATATTAATCTAATTATATCTTCTGCATTCATTTTTAGGTATTTTTCAATGTAACTAATCCTTACTCGCTTTTTCGTTTTTAAAATTCCTAAAAGACGCTCTTTAATATTATATCCATCTTTTTCTTCCTTATTACTATCTTCACTACCTTCAACATGAGTGACTAGAGTTAGTTTTGCCATTTCGGATGGATTTTCTGTCATTTCTATATCTGATTCGGTTTCTTCGATAAATTGACTTTCTATTTTTTTCTCATCTTCAAAAACGCCCTCATCTAGAGAGAAATCTTCAAAATCACTGATATGATCAGTAGTAATTCTTTCTCCTATAATCTCAACTTTTTCAATTTTGTTTTCATTTATAGCTAATTCGGGGATCCCTACTAATTCCCCTTCATCAACCAAGGTTTCTAATAAAAGATCAGTTTCAGGATCCAAGTCTAAGATATTTCCAATGATCTGAATCATTTTATCTCGATTTTCTTGCTTATTGGCGACCATTGCGTAGGTTTTACTACCCAATATCTGTTCAATTTCACTAGGTTTTATGGCGTTAGGCAAATCCTGTTTATTACCAATAATTGCTAAACGAGAATTCGGCGCTTCTACCTCTTTCAATTCCAAGAAGAATTTAGTTTTTTCGATGTTTTCAGGAGTTGAATCTGTTACTACCAGTACAACATCACTGGCTTTAATAAGATTTTTCCAAAGATATCCAAACTCCTCCTGTCCTGCAAAATCAAATATGTTGAACGATAAATTACCTATTTGGATTGTATCGATTTCTCCTGAAATCGTAGGAATATGTATCATGGGTACATCATCTGCTCTAAGTAATTTAGTTATAGTTGTCTTTCCTACACCTGAATATCCTACAATAGCTAACTTTGGATATAGTTTTTTATACAATTTATCTGTTTGAGCGTTTAATGAGTTAAACTCGGAAGGCTCTAAATCACCTTTCTCAATTTCCTCCATGAATAAATTTATGAATTTGTTTTTAAATTTGAACAATGGTTTTTTATTCGAACTTAAATAGTTTTCTACTAAATCTGTAATAAAAACAAAAATTAAATTTTCTCTGGGTTTTTTATTGTAAGATATTTTATACTTGTTAAAATCCAGAGAACCTGATTTTATCATATCTATTTTTTTTATCTTGGTAACTACTTCCTCGATTTCTGAATCAGATAATGCACTTCCAAAAGTTTTGGTGTATATCACATCTTTTTTATAAACTATAATTTGCCTGAGCATTTCTATTAAATCTCTTTTAAATCGTTAACTTCTTCTTCATAAATAATATAACAAATCTCAATTATTAATTTTCTTTAAAAATCATGATGTTTCATTTATAAGTTTGTTTGTTTTTAAAAAAATCATGCGAATAGTTTTTAGGTAACCTCTTGCATTATTTCCCGAACTAACTAAGTCAATTTAATGATTTGTCATTTAATTCTTTTATTTTTTGTTTCATTTTTCCTCAATCAATTATTTTAACTCTTGTTAATTTACTATCATAAATTAGACAATGTGAATTGAGTATTAAACATGAAAGAATACGGTGAAGATATAACTAGTTGGTTAGGATTTTTTCCTTCAAGAACTTTTGCTGCCGGCACTTGTCTTCAGATTGGTTCGATGGGTGTTGTTGGTGTGGTTAAAACTGATGAGGGATTAATTGTATTCGACCTTGCCTTGAGACCAAACGGTCCCAAGATAATAAAAGAAATTCGTAAGTTTTCAGATAAACCAATAAAATATATAGTCTACTCACATGGTCATTTTGACCATTGTTTTGGATACGAACCAATCATTGAAGAGGTAAAAAAACAGGGTTGGGAAATGCCTCAAATAATTGGGCACGAAAATTTACTTGAACGATTTGAAAAATATAGAATTTTAGATAAATACCATAAATGGATAAATTCAATGCAATTTTCCTCAGCATCTAAAAAAGCAGGTAAATTGGTAACGGCGCACCAAACCCTTGATCCAACCATAATATTACGTGGAAATGAAAACTATAAATTTACCCTAGGCGGGATAAGCTTCGAAATTTATCACGATAAAGGGGAAACTGATGATAGCCTATGGATGTACGTGCCTGAAAAAAAAACCATATTTGCTGGCGATTTATACTTATCGTGCTTTCCTAATGTAGGAAACCCCTATAAAGTTCAAAGATATCCAAAACACTGGGCACGAGCAATGGAAAGAATGTTAGAAAAAAACGCAGATTATTTAGTACCGGGCCATGGTAAGCTTATTGAAGGTAAAGATAATGTTAAAGAATGTTTATCAATTACCGCAGAGGCCATGCACTTTGTTCACGACGAGGTTGTGAAAAGAATGAACCAAGGGAAATGGTTTGAAGAGATTTATCACGAAATGCTTGAGATTTTTCCAGATAAGTTCAAAAATAGCAAGTATTTAAAACCAATTTACGGTTGCTATCGATTTGCGATACATGCAACTCATAGACTTTATCACGGTTGGTATAATACGGGTAATCCCACTGATTTTTTTCCCGCAAGATCTAAAGATGTTGCTACTGAATTTTTAAAGATTAATGACCCAGAAAAATACCTTGAACACGCAACTAAACTTTTTGAAGAAGGGAAATTACAGTTAGTTTTACACGTCATTGACCCTGTAATTAAAGGCATCGATGAGTCAAGCAATTCGAAAGTATTATTAGATGCTCTGAATTTAAAATTCAAGATTTTAAAACAGAAAGCTTCGGACGAACCGTCATTCATAGCTGAAAACATAATTCGGAACGGAGCGGAACAGCTAAAGCGAAAAATAAAAGAGTTAAAAACAAAAATAAAATAAAAAAAATTAAGAATAAATAAATTAGGAATTATTATTTTTATTATTATTTACCTTTTCTTGCCTTCTTTGCTTCCTTCTTAGCTCTTTGCTTTAAATATTTTCGTCTTAAAGACTCAGGTTTTGTAGCGTAAATAACTATATTCAATATTCCTCCAAATGTTAAAATAACTCCGGTAATTATATATCCAATCCTACTAATTCTATCGGTAAAAGGACTGTTAGAAAGACCAAAAAGCCATGAAGCTAAAAAGAAAAACATGATGCCCGCAAAAAGATTCCCCCTAAATAATTTTCCGTCTGAAACTTCTTGAGTCATTGAAGGTGTGGCACCTGGTTTAAATTCTTGTTTTTTAATTGATTGGCTCTTCGGTGGTTGGATTTCTTGTCTTTCTAAATCCGCACCACAATTCCCACAAAAAGTATTTTCAGGTGCTATTGATGTTCCACATGTAGGACAAAATCTTGCTCCCAATTCTTCCCTTTTCACAACTTCTGGTTGTCTAATAACTTCTTCTTCTTTTGGTTTTTTCTTAATTTTAGGAACTTTTACTTTTTTGGGCTTTTTGACTTTTTCTTTAGTGGCTTCAAGGTCCACTTTAGATAGGATGGCTACACCAACAATAGGGATAGCGGCGCCAAGAAAAATCCCTATCACTCCAAATCCCGGCCCATGGTAATTTAATCCCCAGAATCTAAAACAACTCGAAGAAGAAAATGGATACCTGTTAATATTCAAGTTTAATGAACACGACAATTCCATCATTATCATCCATATTATTATTCCGATAATGGGTAAAACCGCCCCTATTAACCATTTTTTCTTAAATTCTTCAAGTTCCAATCCATTTTTTCTAATTTTTAAAGCACTATTAACGAGCACGATTACTCCAACTAATACTAAAATCGAACTGACGATTGCGGGAATAATACGCATTATATCCCTTGTCATCTCGAAAACTCTCATATTTCTTAATGAGACGCCCCAAATCCAAACAAAACTCCAAGATCTATAAGCTGCGGGAGTTAAAAAAGCCATGATTAGCATTATTCCTCCAATTAAAGGAAATAACCAAGAAATATTTTTTAGATTCGCCATAATTCGCATTCAATTTTTATTTTTTTTAGAATGTTATTTTAAAAATATAAATTTCGTTAGTAATTATATTTTCATTTTACTTTTTAAGATTTATCATAATTCCATTTAAAAAAATAGGAAACAACTTTTTTTAATGAAAAAATTAGCACTCGATCAATTCCTTGACAAAAACATAAGAAATTATATAAATTTTTCATTAAACTAAAAAGATATTGATGGTAAAAAACAAACCTAATATTATTTTTATACTAATTGACGATCTTGGCTGGAGTGATGTAGGCTGTCATGGTAGCGATTTTTACGAAACACCTAATTTGGATGCTCTAGCAATGGAAGGCATGCGATTTACCGACGCCTACGCAGCTTGTCCTGTATGTTCGCCTACTCGAGCGAGTATCCTGACGGGGAAATATCCTGCCACTTTAGGAGTGACGAACTTTATAGGAGGTCATGCAAAAGGTAAACTGATTGATGCTCCTTATGTCGATCACCTCCCCCTTGAAGAGAAAATAATTGCCAGCGCATTAAAAGATGCAGGGTATCGAACATATCACGTGGGTAAATGGCACCTGGGAAATGAGCCATATTGGCCTGAGCACCACGGTTTTGACGTAAATATCGCCGGCTGTAGCTGGGGCCTACCAATGGGAGGCTACTTCAGTCCTTATCGTAATCCTAAGCTTGAGGATGGTCCTAAAAGGGAATATCTGACTGATCGGCTCACTGATGAGGCAATCAAACTCATTGAAGCTAATGGAGATGATCCATTTTTTTTATATCTACCTTACTATGCCGTGCACATTCCTATTCAAGCCCCTCGGGAATATAAACTGAAATACAAGGAAAAGGCAAAAGCTCTTGGTCTTGATAAGTTGAAAACATTTGAGGAAGGAGAATTTTTTCCTTGTAAGCATAAAAGAAATTTGCATGTAAAGCGTCGTTTGGTACAATCGGATCCCGCGTATGCTGCCATGATCGAGAAACTCGATGAAAACATCGGACGATTGTTGAGATCACTCAAGGATTTGGGGAAGGAAGATAATACGGTTGTATTTTTTACTTCTGATAATGGTGGTCTATCGACAGCAGAAGGCTCTCCAACTTGTAATGCGCCTCTGAGTGAAGGAAAGGGGTGGATGTACGAAGGTGGAACCCGCGAACCTCTCTTAGTCAAATGGCCTGGAGTAATCGAGCCTGGAAGCGTGTGTTCTACACCAGTAACAAGCCCTGATTTTTATCCCACTATATTAGAGATTGCCGGTTTAGAACTAATCCCAGAACAGCACTGTGATGGCGCTAGTTTATTGCCTCTTTTAAAGGGTAAAAATATAATCGACCGAGATGCGATTTTTTGGCATTATCCTCACTACGGTAATCAAGGAGGAACACCAGGATCATCCGTGCGAGCTGGTGATTACAAGTTGATCGAATTCTTTGAGAATGGAAACATTGAACTTTATGATCTAAGAAATGACATTGGTGAAGAGCACGATCTTTCAGAAGAAGAACCTGAAATAGCTGCTCGACTTAAAAATTTACTTTTTGAGTGGAGAGAAAGCGTTAAGGCCAAGATACCAGAACGGAATCCAAATTATAGGAAAAAAAATGAGTAATAAACGGATTTAATAATAGGTTTTATTTATTTTATTTAAAAATTTATTCTTTAATAATTTCTATAAAGTTAATTGTAAAATTAAGGAAAAGTGATAAAAATTACCGAGAAAATGAATTTTCTGTTTATAATAACAGACCAGCAGAGGAAAGATCACTTGAGTTGTTACAATGATAAAATGATTTTAAAAACACCAAATATAGATAAGATAGCAGAAAAAGGCGTTAAATTTACAAGATTCTATTGTAATAACCCAATTTGCATGCCTAACAGGAGTACCATGTATACGGGACAATACCCATCAACCCATGGAGTGATATCTAACGGAAGAAATTTACCTCAAAATACCAAAACATTTGTTGATTTGTTATTAGAATCAGGGCAATATCATACTGCCAGCTTTGGAAAGATTCATTTGAATTATTTTGGAATTCCAAATAAACAATTTACTAATCCAATTGAAAGTCAAGAATTTGCCCAACCAGATAAATATCCTAAATTGACCAATTACGCGCCTTATTTTGGATTAGAAGAAGTTAAATTAGTATCAGGGCATGGCTTTTTATGTGGTCATCCTGACTACCTAAATTGGGTAAAATCAAAAATAGAAAACGACGATTCCTTAGGGAAACCGCTTCGCATGAGGCCAAGACATCCGTTAAAAAGCATTTATAATAAAATAACCGGAAGCTTTATCCCGGATGAGTCTACTTTAAAATTACAGGTGATAAAGCATAAAGTGCCAGTGGAATTGTACTCAACGACTTTCGTGAAAGAATTTACTATTAATTTTTTAGAGAAATTTGCTGCTGGTGAATATACAAGAGAAAACTTTTTTGTTTTTTGTTCGTTTCCCGACCCTCACCATCCATTTTCGCCGCCTGATAAGTATTTTGGGATGTATGAACCTGAAGATGTGATTTTAACTGAATCTTTTAACGACAATCACGAAAAGAGTCCTCAATTCATGAAAAAGCATTATAATGAGACAATCAATACCGATGGAACCGTAAAAGGTCTTTTCCCCCCCCTAAAAATATAACAGAAATGGATGCGAAACAAGTAATTGCTGCATCTTATGGGGCGGAAAAAATGATTGATGACGCTGTTGGAGAGATTTTAGATGTTCTAGAAGAAATAGGACTGACAAATAATACAGTTGTTATTTTTACCACAGATCACGGTGAATTAGGTGGCGACCACAGGTTTTTCTTTAAGGGACCTTTTCTTTACAATGCCTTGGTAAACATTCCTTTTATTATAAAAGTACCTAACGGCATGAAAAATAAAACTAGCTCATCCTTGGCGAGCTCGATTGACATACCCGAGACAATTTTGGAATTAGCTAGCCTTCCTATCCCAGATAGCATGCAAGGAAAGAGCCTAGTTTCAATATTAAAAGATCCAAATATAAATATAAACGAAGACATATATATTGAGATGGACGATGAGATCCTCGACGAAAAAACAAGGACTTTAATCACGGATGAGTGGAGGATCACAATTTTTAGAGAAAAAGAAAACGATGGAGAATTATACAATTTAAAAGACGATCCTAACGAAATGAATAACTTATGGAACGATAATGATTATAAAGATAAAAAAATGGAATTACTGATGGAATTGATTCGAAAATATCTAAAAGTTTACAAAAGTCCGATTGTTAGAGATTGCCAATTTTAAATCATTTAACTTTAGTTTTGTATTTTAACCTGGATAATCGCTTTTTGTTCCACAAAGAGTTGTAGTTTCTTCAATCCATTGACTTAATTCCGGATCCACTCTACAATAAGTAACTATTTTATCCAAATCTAGAAGTTTACTAAAGCTACACTCTATTATTAAATCCCACCCGCCATAAACAGGAGTTGCGTAAGTAACTTTCCAACTTTCTCCTTCATTGGTAGATTTTAGATTTATCACTTTATTTACAACATCCCATTCCTTTCCGATAATTTTTAGGCGTACTAATATATATCCTCTATAATGCAATTATAACACCTTTTTTTCTATTTTTATTGTTTTATTTATTTATATTTTTTTTTTCATTGGTAGTATTTAATAGTTATTAATAATGATTTATTTTTTTGGAAAGCAATATTATATCTATTGAAAAATTGTAATAACCTTTCAATATAAGGATTCGTAACAATGGATGACAACGAGATAAAGAAAATTCTATGGATTACCGGATTAAAAAACGCTGTAGAATTTGATGGAAAACCAAATAAAAAAGCCGTAATGGGAAAATTAATGGGTAAGAGAGAAGATTTAAGGTCTCAGGCTAAAAAAATAATGCCCCTCTTAAACCAAATTGTTGAGGATATATCAAAACTGAGTTTAGAACAACAAAAAGAAGAATTATTACGATTGGATCCACGCTCGTTAGATAAGGAAGCACCTAAAAAAGAAAAAAAAGAGCTTCCCCCATTGCCTAATCTTCACAAATATAATAAAGTCGTAATGCGTTTAGCTCCATACCCAAGTGGGGCATTACATATTGGAAATGCTAGAATGATCGTTTTGAATAACGAATATATAAAAAAACACGATGGAGATCTAATTTTATTTTTCGACGATACAATTGGAAGTCCTAAATCATTAAGAGATAGTCCTAAAGCAAAATATGTTCTTCCTGAAGCGTATGACTTGATAAAAGAAGGTTTAGAGTGGCTTGGAGTTAAATATTCTAAAATATTTTACAAAAGCGATCGTTTAGATATCTATTACGAGCATTGTGAGAGATTAATTAAGGAGGAGCTTTGTTATGTTTGTTTCTGTTCTGCAGGTGATTTTCGAGAAAAATATAAGAATCAAAAAAAAGAATGCCCCCATAGAAACCAATCAGTTGACAAGAATTTAAAGGAATGGCACGACATGCTAAATAAAAAGTATCGAGAGACTGAAGCGGTTGTAAGATTAAAAACTGGGATGGAACAAAAAGATCCTGCATTAAGAGATCAAATAATCATGCGAATTTCTGAAGCGAAACATCCAAGAGTCGGGAATAAGTACATTGTTTGGCCAATGCTAGAGTTTTCTTGGGCGATTGATGATCATCTTATTGGAGTTACTCACATTTTACGAGGCTCTGATTTATTTAAAGAAGATTTTATTGAAGCCTTTATTTGGGATTATCTTAAGTGGAAAAAAGCTGAATTTCTACATTATGGGCGATTAACTTTCCCTGATCTTAAATTAAGTAAGACTAAAGCTAGAAACAATATTCAAAACGGAATTTATGAAGGATGGAACGATCCTCGGACTTGGAGCCTGCAGTCTTTGAAAAAGAGAGGGATCCAACCGGAAGCTTTAAAAAAATCGTTGTTAGACTTAGGCATGTCGTTAACATCAATCACTTTTTCTGTTAATTGGCTGTATTCAAACAACAAGGATTTGATCGATGAAATTTCAGATAGATACTTCTTTGTCGAAGATCCAGTTTTGATTACAATTGACAACATTCCTTTTGAAGAGTATACTGCCGAACCATTATTATTACCATCAAATACAAAGAAAGGGAAAAGAGCGATTAAAGTAATATCTAAAGACAGTTTACTTTCATTATACATGGCCCTATCAGATGCTAGAAATCTAAAAAAGGGTCGTATTATTCGGTTAAAAGATTTAATTAATGTAGAAGTCAAATCTTTAGATGTTGATATGAAATTGATAGAAGCGAAATTTCACAGCCAAGAATTAAACCGAAAATATCCCATAATTCAATGGGTACCCGAAAAAGAAAATGTGAAGGTTCTTGTTCTAAAACCAGACGGTACGATATCTAAAGGATTTGGGGAGATAAATTTATTGAAAATTCCTATGAATAAAACCGTTCAATTTGAGAGATATGGCTTTGTAAACCCAATAAAAATGGAAGAAAACGAGTTGTTTTGTGTCTTTACTCATTAAACAACGGGAAAAACATTTTGAAAATATTAGTTTTTTAAAAAAATCAATTTAAAAGCCGATAGATTTCATTAATTCTTGTAGATTTTCAAAATCATTCCCAGCTATAGCTTTTTCTACACTTGAAACGAATTCAGGCTCTTTATTTTGCGTTGTTGCCATTATAACTGATACTTTTGTAACTTCTTTTATCGTGATGTAATTAATACTAGATTGCTCGACAATTGAATTGATGTTTAAAAGAGAATAGGTCGTGTCGTTTAATTCTTTTATTATCGATTGAAGTAAATTTCTCAAGTTAGTATCTACTATACGCCTTTCGAACTTTACGAATTTAACAAATTTAAAATAAGATATATAAAAAAAAAATTACTTTTTGATGATCCATTTTAGTGGCTTATCTGGAGTACTCGTGCCTTTCCATGATATCTTATCTTCTTCAATAATGATTGGTATTTCTTCTTCATTTACTTTCATGGTTGTAAATTGTTTAAGTTCTTCCATACTAAGCTTCAATGACAACTTCCAATTACCGGCTACTTGAGGTGAATACCATCCAGAATATCCGTCTTTCAATTTTTCGAATTCAAATAAAGGAGATGTGAATTTATACTCTTCTTTCGGTAATGTTGGTGAAAATTCAATACCTTCAGCGGTAAATTCGGCTCCAATTAGATTTGTAGTATTAAAAATAGGCCATGCGTGTGGATGTAAATTCATGACGGGGAAATCTGTCCAATTAACTCCGGCAATTGGAAGTTCTGATATGTTTTTTCTCTCATCTTCTTTAAGTATTGACTCGTCAAACCCGGTTTGACCTGGATAATTAGATAACATTGAATTATAAAAATCAGGGCCGCTCCAAATTCCATACCATACCTCTGGATATTCTTCTGCGTGAACCGCTCGAGTATTTTTTTTCCATTCGTCAAATGCTATTTTACCATCAACTAAGGACAGCGCCCAGATTAAAGTACCATTAATTGAAAGCCAAATTCCTGCGTTAATTCCCGTTCCTAACTTACTTGATTCTAATTCTAAACCTTTACTTAGAAGCATAGCGCCAATTTTTGAAGGTTTACGAACTAACTCGTCTATTGATTGAACTAAAATTTTCCTTTGTTCTAAATCGGCAGCACCACCGATGATCGCCCATGGTTGAGGCTCTAACCACATTTGATCTTCACCAACCCATCCAATATCTTCTGTAAGCCACGCTCGCTTGAACCATTTGCCTGTCCATTGGGAATGAACTGCTTCACGCTGTTGTTCTGCATATTCGAAAGCTTTTTTTGCCAATTCGTTATCATCAATAAATTTTAGCATCTCTGAGTAAATTTTTAGAGTTTTTGATGCCATCGCAGCGTTTAAAACGCTTTCTCCAACTTTTTGAACTTCCCTATGTTTTTGGGTTGATACATGTCCTATTACGACACCGTCGTTCCAATCTCCATTGGATAAACGTTGAATGCCGTGTCGTCCCGTTCCAGTTTTTTCAGTAAAGTGTTTATAACATCGTGCCAGTACAACACGTACTTTCGCTTTTTCTGCTCTTGGTCCATAAACGGGCCAAGTGAAAATTTCTTCTTCAAGAAAATCCGTATCTCGTGTTGCTAAGACATATTCACTTGCCAACCATAGCAACCACATTTCTTGATCGCTAGGTTTAAAGGGAGCAGGCATTATTTTTCCACTACCCGTTATTCCGTAGGGGATTTCTCCGCTCTTACGCACTTCTTTTAAAGTATACCTAAGCACATTTTTAACTATTTCTGGATTACTATACACGAATGGTAAAGCGTGTTGTAGTGGATCACGGGCAGCCCCCTGAAATCCTATTATATATTGATAGACGTGCCCTTGAGATAGAATGTGTTCTTTAAAGAAACTATCGTAAGTTAATGCACCACGTAAATAATAATTATGCCACATTAGTTCTCGATCTATCCACATCTCATTAGGGATTTTTAATTCAATTCTATCACCTTTCCAACATTCGCTTGACTTTTTCCAGCGTTGAGACAAATCTTTTTCGTATTTACTTAAAAGAGTGTTGAGTTCAAAGCCTTCTGGAAGATATCCATAGACAAAATATAAAGTTTGGCTAGCATCGGGTTCTAATTGTAACTTCCTTTCCAATAGCAATGCTCTTTCAGTTTCAGTAGAAGATATATTTGAGGACAAGTCTTTTTTTAGTCCATCTGGCGCTTCAACACCTCCATTGCCAAAGAATTCTGATACATTCGTACTAAATCCATCTACCTTGGCATCCAATGACACAAGAAAGGTCATGGGAGGATCTAAATCCTCAAATACTCCTTGTGGTTCAGAAGGCTTACCATTCTCGGTTGAACCTTCAATATATTTTCTTTCTAAAAGGCCTTTACCATCTTCAACAATAGTAAACTCGTGTTTAAACTGTTCGCTGAATTCTTGCCGGATTTGCCTTGGATGTTTTTCGCTTCTTTTTAAAAGGTTTGAAGTATATGCATTTATTGAAAATTGATACATGTTACACCCCCAATATTCAATCCAACGCAGATCCGTTGTTACTTTACGATTATTGGTTATGGTTACTTGAGAGATCAGGACAGGATCGTCCCCAAATGGAGCAAAAACAACTTGATCAACGGCTAAATCATGTTCTCTAACGGTTTTACGAAGGTATCCTATCCCAAAAATTCTTTCGAACGATTCTTCCTTACCCGTGTAGTATGTACTCAATACATCTTTTCCATCAGTTAAATAACCAAATCCACCAGCATAATGCCCGCGCTTAGGATCGTGTTCATTTAGATATTTAGGACTTCCTTCGTCTTGTCTTACTTGGATATAACCATAATTGGATGCCACACCAACTAACCTATCGTTTCCGACTTGATGTAGATGTTCCGTTTTTGATCGCCAATCCTCATATAAGGGTGTTATTGCCTTAGGATCTTTTACTTGATTACATGTGTATCGATAGGCAGCTAGACCAAACTCATCCCGAATCCACTTACCGAAATAACCTGAACCATACTCCTTTTCTTTCATTATTTTTATCTTCTTTATTTCTTATGATTAAAGATTAACATGGAACGTTATTATCTTCGTTAAAAAACTCAGATGTTAATAATTTTCTTGGTTTACTAAAATATTTCTTTATAAATGAATTTTTAAGTTTAAAATGTAAAAAAATAATTAAGTTAATTTCTTTTAAAATTTTAAAGATGAGTGACAAAAAAGATCAAGATAATTTAAAAAACGATATGCCTTCTAAATTAGTAAAAGAAGAATTTTTGAACGAAGTTGAAAAAAAAGCTCCATCTAAGAAAAAAATAAATTGGTCATTTTGTCCGAGTTGCGGAAATAAATTACCAAAAATCGATTCATTAAAGTTTTGTACTCGCTGTGGAATCGATCTTCAATATTTAAAAGAACACAAAACACTACCATCGCATCAACAGCCAAGAACTTATACCCGATACGAAAGCTATCCCAACTATCCTCAATATTCACAAGCTTCACGATATCCCGTTACCTATGGACGATACAGACCGTTAGTGGAAAAAATCTCTGATGAAGACCTTACTAACACGAAAAACCGAAAATTATGGGGGAAGTTAGCATCTATTGGAATTCCTTTAGCTGGATTCGGTGTAATGAATCTTTTGGCAGTTGGTTTTATCATACTCTTGGCAATTTTCACGCTCGATTACGAAAGTCTATATAATTTGGCGACCAGCGATCTATTTATTATTTTAACTTCTCTATTTGAGCTGATTTTAATCGTATTTCCGTTGATATACGTGAGAAAATACATTCAGAGGCCAAATCTTAAGAATCGGTTAATCTTATTAGGTTTCACATCAAGAGGGTACGATAGAATTAAAATCTTTAAAGAAGTGCTACTTGGCTTGAGTTTTGCTGTAATAGGTGTTTTTTTAGTAGCTTTTTCTTCCATTGCTACAGAACTCATGCTAGAGAATTTTTTTAACGTACAAATAATAACTGATTCTGGAGATTTTCCAACTGACGATGTCGACGTAATCATTTCAGGGACTGATATTCTTGGTCTGGTTCTTATAACAGCGATGATGTTACTTGTTGTAGGTACTACGGAAGAGATACTATTTAGAGGCTTCATGCAGAAGGGCTTGGTTAGGAATTTAGGTGAAAGATGGGGTATTATCATCACTGCAGTTATATTTGCTTCAATACATTTAATAACGCTTTTTTTTATCACACTCGACTCTCCACTCGAATTTTTTATAATATTCGTGCTAATGTTCGTACCATATTTATCGATATCGTTCCTACTTGGTTTGTTGTTTAAGTGGAGAGACGAAAACCTAATTGCGGTTGTCATAACTCATGGAGTCTACAATTCGATAACTATTATTATTAGTTTTCTGGCTTATAATGCCCCTCAAACATTTTTAATATTCATGTTTATCCTCTTGCTAATGGTTTCATTCTCGCTTATATTATACTTCTACTTGCAAAATTATTATCGAAATAGTACATTTTAATATATAACAAATCAAATTTGTGATTTTTAAGAAATTTATATTTTTCATGTTGTTTTATTACTACTTACACGCATAGAAATACAAGTTTTTAGAAGAGAAGTTCGAATGAATATATTAAATAAATTTAATTCGATGGCAAAGGGAAAGAGAATTAGTATTGGAATCGGGCTAAGCGATTCGGAATTTCATAACCTTAAAATTCTAAAAGCTTCACTCCAATTATCACGTCAGAATAGTTCTCAAATATATTTATTTGGAAAGAATCCTTCAATCTTTTCCTTGTCTAATAATCCGATTTATAAAAAGAATAAAATGGGAATCGTTTTAATTGAATGTAAAGACCCTGAAAGGGAAATAGTCGAATTTTTAAACAATAGAACTATTAATGCTATAGTTCGAGGCTCTTTAAGCTCGAGTAAGTTCCTCGAAAATGTTAAAAAAATACTAAAAATAAAAAAAATTAACCGTTTAGCGCTAATGGAAACGATCGACGGATTTCAATTTTTTTATGGTCCAGTAGGAATAGATGAATGTAATAATTTCAATGATAAGATTGAATTCATTAATAAAGCGATAAAGGTTCTTAAATCCTTGAATATTACTCCTAAAATCAGCGTTTTAAGTGGAGGAAGAGAAGGAGACCTTGGTCGCGATGTAAACGTCGATAAAACAATTAAAATGGCCCTCCATGTTGTTGATTATTTTAAAAAAGAAGATCCTGGCTTAGATATTTTCCACGACGAAATACTCATTGAAAATGCAATAGAAAAAGAATCAAATTTAATCATCGCGCCTGAGGGAATTTCTGGGAACTTAGTTTATCGAACTTTAGTTCATTTAGGCGGGGGAAAGGCTTATGGTGCTATCTACATGGGTATTGATGATTTAATTGTTGATACTTCGAGAGTTGGAAATATAAATGAGATCTCAGGTGCTTTCTTGTTAGCTCTTGCGTTATCGAGATAACTAAATAAAGTTTTTAAAAAGGTTTTTATGTCTTTCAATTTTAAAATCCTGAACTTTTAGCATTATTAGACACGGCTCCTTAATGCTATTTGATTTCCACGACTATTTTTTTTTTGATTTTGGGCCTCCTTTCGAGCCTTTTAAAGATTTTCCGTCGATCTTTTTAACTTCATCAATAATTTGTGGATTATTATCAATAGCATCTTTGTATATTCGCAAGAGAAAAAAGGTCATCCATGGAGAAGGTTGTTTTTTTTGGCCAAATGAGTAATTTTTAAAATAGCGATATACCGTTTTCGGGATAAACTCTCCATTAGGAGGAAATTCTATCAGACTTACTGCGATTAACTCTAGAAAGGCTTGAGATTTTGTCAGTTCTGGATAATGCCTAACCGCATCAAGAACAGTACCTATATTGTACCAAAAAAACGGAGCTCGAGGTAAGCGAAATCTCTTCCCATGCCCAAACATGTATGGTTTCTCGGTCGAACGTTTTGTCCAACAGCTTAATAAGGTTTTTCCAGCTTCTATCAAATTAATAGGCCATTCTTCTTTAGGCAAAACCCAGTAACCTCTCAAAGCGTCTGCTACGATCATTGGGCACACATCGTTCACTCTTCCTGGACCACGACGTTTCTGATAAAGCCAAGGAACGCATTTCCATCCCCTTCCTTGAGTCGTTTCTGTCAATAAAGAGTTCATCCTTTTAACTCCTTTTTTAACTCTATCGTCGTCCTTCAATCCCGCAAGTAAAAGAACGCTCGTGATCAAGTTATGATCGCATAACGTGCTCGTCCACATTGGATGTTTTGCCCTTGTTTTTTTTTCATAAACTTGGGAGTAAGCAAGAAATTGTCCCAATTTCGTATCTTGATGCTTAAGAATTTTTTCAATCGCTTCTTTTAATCGCTCATCGTCGTTAATCCTAACACCCCAATTAAGTAATAACCACAATTGATTTGGGAGATAATCAGCTTTATTATGTGCTGTAACAATATCTCGTTCCCAATCTGATAAATTATTTAACAAGTCATTAACTAAAGGGTCTTCCAAAACATCTTGATGCGCTAGAACGACATCTGGATGATCTAACGGCAAATCGAATAAGTCTGTTAAAGTTCGATAAACCGTAAAAGATTCTCCTGATTCAAGGAGAAACTTGCGGGGATCTATAGGAAGAAAATTAATCCAATTTGCCTTTTTTTTTATCAAGCCTTGAACTTCGGATGAAAATGAACGAATTGACATTGTAATTCTATAAATGTAGTTGATATTTTAATTGTTATAGTTTGAATAAATTTACTGAAAAATCAATAAGATCACGACTAGTCTTACCGGCTTTAATCATTTTATAGATGTTTTCGTCAACATCCTTTTTCTTCTTTTCTGCAATTGCCTTTAAGTTTTTAACATTCCACTTTCTATATCTTTGCGCAAGACCATTGAAAAAAATCGGTGCAGGAGGTAGGAATGGCAAATTTGAAGGTTCTGGAGGCGCTTTACAAATACCTCCTTCAGTATCAAGAAATTCGCATTCACTGCAATTGTCGATCTCTTTTCCGTTAGCACAGTGATTAATTGGACATTCTTTTCTAATATTACAACCTGGACAAGGAGGATTATTTTTAAGAATTTCTAGCATCTCTTTTAATACGGAATAATTTTTTTCCTTAAAGTTCTTATTAGTCATGGAAATTACTCCCCGATACATGGGATCTTCGAGCGTATTTAGTAAATTTATTGCACTCTCTTGGATTTTTGTAGTATTAGCATCGCAAAGATCACAACTTAAACTACACGTAGTAATATCAAATTCCTTTGTCATGTATAAACTTACACCTTTAATTTATTCTACATAAATTAATAATTATTATATTAATCAAAAATAATGAAGCATCTCTTCCATTTAATTTATTTCGAAACATTTAGGTCAAAAATCGGAAACATTTATTATTCATTTTGTCCTATTTTGATCAAACATAGCTTGAAAATGGACAATAAGATGGATGAATTGGATTTTAAAATTTTAAAAATCCTTGATAAAAATTGCCAGATACCATATTCTAGTATAGCCAAGTCGTTAGCCTTACCGTTAAGGAATGTATCACAACGAATAGAAAATTTATTTGATAGTAAAGTTATAAGATACTTTTCAGTGCAATTTAGTTATAATTATCTAGGTTTTCGTCATTATATTGGCTCTATAAATCCTCCTCATGATATAACAGAAACGGATTTTTTCAAGGAACTGCAGCTGATACCTGAAATATACCGCATTTGGGAATTACTTGATGGAAGCTTAACTATATCTTTTTTTTGCAAAGATGCAAAGCATCTCGAAGAAATTATAAATAGCATCGTAAAAATTGGGTCAAAATTTAACAGCTATACTGAAACAAGGGTTCATATTCCTGCAGATATTCCTTATTCTCTTACTGATTGGCGTATAATTTTTTTCCTCTTTAAAAATAGTAGAGTAACTAAAAAAGAAATTGCTTCTACCTTGGGTATAAGTGAAAAAACAGTAATGAGGAGATTAAATAGAATGATAAATATGAATTTAATTCAATTCATTCCAGAAATCAATTTTGAAGCCATAAAAGGAATGATTACAGCCGTTCTTTCTCTAGAAACAATAGGACCGTCAAAAAACACTTATCTCAAAATCAAGAAAGATGATTCTATAAAATATTGGAGAAATACAGGTTCCGTTTCACCCTCAATAGTATTATTTCTCTATGGAAATAGTCTAACTGAAATTTATAGAATGTATCTTAAACTTCGAGACATGAACGATGTCAAGAATGCTAATTTAAATTTTATTGTAAGGAATTGGGAGAATTCTAATTTAATCGAAGACGCAATTCTTGAAAATATTCAGTAATTATATATAATGTATTTAAAAAAAAGGAAAATTATTCCCAGATTTCAGGATCATCACCCACGCGAAAATTTTCGTTTAAATTGTCAAGGTCATTCATGTCTTCGTCGTTTAATTTGAAGTCAAAAATGTTGGCGTTCTCTAGTATTCGTTCCTTGTGAGCTGATTTTGGTATTTCTACAATTCCATGCTGTAAGCCCCAACGAATCAGTAATTGAGCAGGAGTTTTACCATGTTTTTTTCCTATTGTTTTTAATAGAGGATGGTCTAATTTTCTTGCTCGAGTCAATGGACAATAAGCTTCTATAATTATTTTGCTAGAATTACAAAATTCCAATAAATCTTTCTGAAATAGGAAAGGAGAGAATTCAACTTGATTTACTACTGGAATATTTGAAGTAGTCCCAAGAAGTTCCTTTAAATGGCGAATAGTGAAGTTACTAACACCAATTGCTCGAGCTTTACCGTCTTCATAAATATTTTCGAGAGCCTTCCAAGTTTCGTTTCTAAGACCAGTAACGGGCCAATGAATTAGATAAAGATCAACGTGAGATAGATCCAACCTTTTTAGGCTTTTTTTAAACGCAGTAAGCGTATTGTCGTGCCCTTGATCGTTATTCCACACCTTAGTGGTTATAAATATTTCGTCTCTAGAAATGCCACTATCTCTAAGAGCTTGACCAACTTTTCTTTCATTATCATATATAGTTGCCGTGTCAATGAGTCTATAACCTGACTCAAGGGCCCACCTTACAGATTTATAAGCCCCGTTTCCAGAAAGCATCCAGGTGCCGAAACCTATTATTGGAATCTTTACTCCATTATTTAATTCAAGAGTTGAATTTAAAGTTATATTCAAGGAATTCACTTCATTATTTTTCGTTGAAAACTTAATTTTATTTTTGTTAGATTTTATTGTATTAAAATTAATTTTGTTCTTATTTCTAATAAAGGTTTTTGGATTAAAATTCAATTTTCTAATCATATCTTCGTGAAAGTGGACTTTCACGAAATTGTCGATATACTTAGGTAATATGTTAATCCTGCAGATATAGATAAATCGAATGGTGAAGAAATCGATAAAATTGAAGTTGAGAATGGTTTAAAAAAGAAGAAACCCAAATGAAATAAAAAATGGGTATTAATTATCTCTCTTGGAACAGTCGATATATCAAGAGAAAGTTTTAAAATGGGAGAGGGGGGATGTGTCCCTTCGAAAAGTAGTTTTTCGCAGATCGAACCCCCGACCACTCGGCTTCTGTAAACCACGCAATCGCATGGAGTACCCCAGCCGATTTGAAATAGTTGGTAGAATCCAAGCTAAAGTATCATACCAAGCTAGACCACCCTCCCATTAAAAGAAAAGTGTTCCTAATTTATGAATAAAATAATTTATCTTTTAAAATAAAATTTATTCCCTACATTATTTATTTTTCTTCTATTGAAGAATAATATTATTATTCTATGGAGTGTAATAGTGATTTTTCGTATTTTTGAAATGAAAAAAAAAGGAGATTCTTAATATAGTAGAAACAATTTCCTTTAATTAATTGTTTAACCTTTAAAATAAAACTTCTTTCCAAGATAATTTATATTTCATTCTAATAATTTTTATATTGTTTAAAGGGTTTTTATCCATATCATATTTGAAAAATTACTTTAATGTTCGATTGCTGATGAGATCCCGAAAACCCTATTTAATTTTTTGGCCCCAATACTTTGATTCAAAAAGAAGTAGAGGAGATGGAAGGCGTATTGCAAAAAAAATAGCTATTGATAAAATAACTGCCAAAGATGTCGCTAAAGCCGCAAGAAATTTGGGCTACAAGGCTGAATACGAGCCAAATTATAAATATCCAAGAACTTGGTGGGACGAACCCGGAAGAGTTTTGGTTGATGCTAAGGGGAAAAAAAAATCAAAGGTCATGCTTGAAATCTCAAAAGAACTTAGAATATTACGTGCGAGGCGTTAAGGAGGATTGCACGAGTTTTCATTCGCCTTTAATATCTTTAAAGTAGCCGAGGCTACAGCGATAAAATATAATGCTAAAAAAATCACTGAGGTTTATCTTGAAATAGGTGAATTAACTTTAATCGTTCCTGATCTTCTCAAGCGATCGTTTGAAATGGCTACAACCGGGTCAATTGCAGAAGGAGCAGAGTTAGTCATTGAAATTACTCCCGGAAAAATTCAGTGTCAAGATTGCAATAAGATTTCAACCGTTACTTTAAACGAAGAAGCTCAATTAACCGGGCTACAGCTTTTTCAATGCCGCCATTGTGAAAGTAAGAATACAATAATTGTTGATGGGAAAAAAGCTAACATCCGTAATATAAAAATCCAAGAATAAGCTTTTTCTTTAAATGGATGAATCTAAAAGACATTTATTGAGAGTAAGTCCTAATAGAAATTATAAAACCTATCTATACATGGATTCAAGAGTTTAAAAAATTAGATTAAAACCCCATTTAATAAGCCGTGTTGACCAGGACGGCTAGTGATTCGTGTTTTCCCTAATTCAGTTTCGACAATGGCTCCTTTTGTCAAAACTTTTCTTCTGTTCATATCCTTTGAGGCAGCATTACTCTCAAATTTCAATATTTTGACACGTGAAGTTTTATTCGTAGTAGGATCGGTAACATTGATGTAAGCTGATGAGAATAATTTCAACTTGTAATTACCCCCCCATACTCGCTGCTGTTTCTTTTTCTCTTTGCCGACAACCGTGTTTATCGGTGGCCGTTCAAGTTCCCTCTTCCTCTTTTTGTGGAAGTGTTTGTATTTTTTTCCCGTATACTTTCTTCTGCTTTGAGCTTGACTTCTAGCCAATTAGGACACCAAAATAATCAAATGAATTACTTTTAATAATAATTGATATCTTTAAAATTTTTGTGTTCTACTCTCAGAAAGGATAAATTAACTATAAAATAAAAGCAATAAATTAATTTATTAAAAATTCATTTACTTATTTAACTCAATAAAATTGAACTATTAATTTAAATTAATTGAAGTTTTAGAGCGATGATGGAAAATAATATTATTGACGAAGAATCGTTAAAACAAGCCGTTCTCTCGGGTACTACAACCGTTGGGATAATGGTTGAAGGTGGTGTTGTAATTGGTACAGAAAGTCAAGCAACTGCGGGATACACGGTTGCTACCAAGACAGCGCAAAAATTGTTTCAAATTAACGATTATACGGCAGCAACTATAAGTGGCGGCGTAGCAGATTGTCAATACATTATAAATCAGCTAAAAGCAATATCTAGACTTAGAGAAGTCGAGCGCACAATAGTTCCAGAGCCTAAATACATCGCAAACACCACGAGAAACATTTTGTTTTCGGGGCGTAGTTTTTTTTTAAGCATGATGATTATTGGAGGATATTCAGTAACAGAGAAAAAGGGAAAACTATACGGAATTGATCTCTTAGGCACTCTATTTTTAGAAGATCAGTTCATCTCCTATGGTTCTGGTTCGCCCTTTTCTTTAGGCCTTTTAGAAGCAGATTGGAAATCAAATATATCGAGTTCCGATGGCATAGCACTGGTAAAAACTGCTATTAGCGCTTCAAAGGAAAGAGATGCTGCTTCTGGGTATAAAATTCAAATATGTACCATCGATAAGGATGGATTTAAACAAATTCAGTAAATAATATTTTCATTTTTTACTTATTTGAACATCGACCTGAATAAGTTTCTTTTTATAATAAATAAATCCATTTATTTCTTTATTATTGGCATCCATGATACTCCAAATCTGATGCTTAAAACCTGAAAATCCATGTTTATCTAAAAATTTCATGTTTCTTTCATCTACTCCACTGGGATAAGCTCCTGCTGGATGAGAATGAAAAATACTTATTAATTTTAACTTATATTTATTTACAGCATTATAATAGATTTCAAATAATTTTTCAATATTTTCAATGAGAAAGGCAACAGGTGATTTTCTGTCTGAATCTAGACAATCAAATTTATTACCAATATAGTGATATTGGAATCCTTTTTCTACCTTTATTTCTTTAATATCACCAAATATTAATCCACAAGCTTCGTTAGGACTAGCATTTCTCACACATATTATCATCTCTTTAATGATATTATCATTTATTAATAACTTTATATCCTTTTCAAATTTCATTTTCTAATTAATAGCTATAATTTTAAATTAAAGTTAACGCGGCGTTTAGAGCTGCCAATCTTGCCTTTTTTGAGTCTCGTCCTAACCCTATAATTACAACGTCACCTTTTTCCAGATTTAAATTTTCTTCTTTAATTATATTTTTAAAATATTTTTGGACGTTCTCGTTTATTTTCATGTGTTCTTTATCGTTATCTGACATTAGTTTTAGGGGGAATTCAAATTTTGTTCCATCATAAACTAAGCACGAGGCCCCAGTACCATTTATTTTAATGGCAGCATCTCTTTGAGCAATACCATTAGTTAATTCATTTGACGCATTTTTTACTAAGCAAAAATAAGGTTTTTCACTTTCAGATTCTATTGTAATGGCATTTAATATCGAAAAATCTCCTTCTTTGATGAAAGGGATTTTCTTTTTAATTTTACTTAAATATTTTAAACCATTTTCCGTTAAAACATGTCCTTTTCTTTTGTTTTTTTCTCCTAAGACAGTTAGAAACCCCATTTTTTCGTTTAATTTCGTAATTAACGACCTTGAAGTTCCAGATCCAATTGATAACTCGTCTCGCAACCGATATCGACCTATTCCATATGGATTTTCTTCAAAAATGAATAGTGCTAAAATTATATGGACAAAATCGAAGGTGGGCTTGATTGTTCCGCTGTTAAACATTTCTATTAAATCTTCTAATGGATTTGGCATTGGCGGGAGATTATTTTCAGAATAATCAATATATTTGTTAATTAAACTCAAAACATTCAGATTTATAAATTTTAATCATGAATGCAAATAAATAAAGTTATTTAGTCGTGATAATACTTATCCACTCCAAATAAATTAATGATCAAATAAAGTTCCTTCGGAAGAAATCGATCAAGATAATGAAATTGCTTTTAAAGAGTATAAATGACTCTGAAAAAAAATGTAAAAAAAAAAAAAAATTTAAAATTGTATCGCTAATTTTATTTACGTCACCAAGTTGCGCGCAATTCGCTACGCAAGCTTTATTTGAAGTATTTAATTGCCAATAGTATGTCGTCCCGAGTTATTTTCTTTCTTTTAGCGTGTTGGGTCAAGGTTAGTGCTTGTTTTGTGAGTTTTACGGCACTGGTTCCCATCCAATCAACTAACTCGTCAACGGCATCACGAGCAACAATTTTAGCCAGTAATTAGGAAAATCTAATTACTAAAAGCTCCGTTATGCTTCATGAGCCTTCTAATAGGACTCCAACTAATATATCCTCCCATTTTAGGTCATTCCTCCACTTTTTAATTATTTTGATTAATTTCTTTAGTTTTTAATTTATAATAAACTATTGATACATTGTAAAATTTATAAGTTTATTATATGATAAATGTTCTTTCATTTATTTAAAGATTTTGGTAAAAAGGTAATTTAGTTCAAGGAAAAACAAAAAGAATTCTTCGACAAAATTCCAAATTATTGAAATGATCGAGCTCGTGCAAGTTTAGGATTTATAGTAGAAATTTATATCTTGTTAAATCTTGGATTTATTGAAACGATAATCTTTATTTATATCTGTTAAATAACTAAATCAGTTGAATAATGTGAAAAAACCGAAAATTTGATCAAATTCTGAGATGCTTGATCTTGATTTTTTTTAATATGAAGGAGTTAATAATTTTGATTTTTTCTGAGAAATAAAAACTCGGTAAATAATTTTTTCGCTATCTAATATTTAAAATAAGAATTACTTTATATTTACATAAAGTATCTATGGCAAAAAATTTGACCTTGGTGAATAATCATTAAAATTATCGAAAAATTTCAAGAAAGAATCGAAACAGCCTTTTTTAAAGGCCAATCCACAAAAACGAGTAAATGGTTGACTCATGTTATTCTCAATGTCATTATAGTTCAAATCATTACGATTTATTTATTACACATTATTGCTTATGGATGGACAGGCAGTTTATATCCTGAAGGACAAGGATTTCGTTTAGATTTCGTGTTTGGTCCGTTAGATAATATGATTCCTTTTGTTCCTGAAATGTCAATTTTTTACGTGTTTCTTTTCTTTCCAATGATGCTAATTTCAACTATTTATTTCGTGTATATTGACTCAGAGAAGGGTTTTGCTCTTGGTTGTTCAATGTTATTGATTGAACTTATTTCAATTGTTATATATATTTTTTTTCCGGTATCTACATATTGGTGGAGACAAGAACTATTTGCTATTGAAACATCTTACGAGGGAAACTTTTTGGCAGAAATTATATACGACGTCTATAGATTTGATACGTCTTTTAATTGTTTTCCAAGCCTTCACGCTGCAAGCTCGACAATAATTGCCTACGGGTGGTATAGATACTACAGAATTAAACCTAAGATAAAGAGCAAAGTGATGGCGATATTAACATTTATTATTGCCGTCGGCGTTGTTTTGTCCACCTTGTTCGTGAAACAACATTACATTATAGACGAGATCGCAGGGGTATCGTTAGCTCTTGTAGTAGGTAAATATGTGTTAGATGCTCTTTGGAAAAACTTCGAGATGCAATAATTATTCACTTCTACCAAGAAATCCCTATTTCTGTAGTTTAAATTGATGAAAAAATGAGTAATTAAAGATTTTTTATTGATTGAATTACTTTCTATAACAATGACTTTTACGCATATGGATTTTAAATACATTGATATGCATTCGCATTTTTTTCCGCCCCGAATATTTAGAGCGATTTGGAATTTCTTTGAGAAGCCATTAGACGATAAAAGCAATCGAGGCTGGCTAATAAAATACAAGCTTCCAACAAATGAACTAGTTCAAATTCTCGAGTCCAAAAACGTGAAAGCATTTACAACTTATAATTATGCCCATAAAGAGTTATTAGCAGAATATATAAATAATTGGACAAGGGATTTCACTAAAACTCATAGAAATGCAATTCCTTTTGGATGTGTTTGGCCTGGAGACAAAAATCTTCTGGAATATGTTCATAGAATGCTTGAAGAAGATAATTTTATAGGAATTAAGGTTCAGCCACTTGGTCAAAACTTTTATCCTTATGATAAAAGGATGCGTGGGGTATATAAATTAATTGTTGACCTTAATAAATGGTATACCATTCATGCTGGTACGGGTCCATTTAGTAATCAATATTTGGGTTATAAAACTTTTTTAAAGTTCATAGAAGAGTTTCCTAACATGAATATTATCGTAGCACATATGGGGGTGTATGAACACGTAAAATTC
>JAUXAJ010000165.1 GCA_030620005.1 Promethearchaeota archaeon
TTTTTGGACCGCAAATTCATATGGCACAATCGTCAGTAGGGAAGGTTCGATCAAGTTGAGCCATTCTTCCGCCGATCGTGGTTTTGCTTTCTACGAGATACACTTTAATTCCTTGATTTGCAAGATCAAGAGCAGCATTCATGCCAGCGATTCCACCTCCCACCACTAAAGTGGCCTTTTCTACCGGGACAGTCATGATTGGAACCACTTCTAACCTTTTGGCTCTTTCAATACCGCTATTAACTAAGATTTTAGCCTTTTTAGTAGCTTCCTCTTTTGATTCAGTGCACCAACTACAATGTTCTCTAACATTTACCATTTGAAAATAGTAAGGGTTTAAGTCAGTATTGGCAATTGAGCTTCTATATATTGGTTCGTGAGTCCGCGGAGTTCAAGCAGAAGCGATTATTCCGTCTAGACCCTTCTCTTTGATGTCTTCAATAATCTCGTTTTGACCACTTTCGGTTCATAGAAAAGGATGAGTCTTAGAAATCACGACGCAGTCAAATTCTTTAGCGAATTCTACTAGCTCGTCGCAATCTACTTTACTACGAATATTGATTCCTCATTGACATGCGTAAAAGCCTAGTTTCTTCCGATGAGATTGATTTTTTTCCATTCTTTTTTCTCCACTCACCTCAGGTAATTGAGTATTTTATTTTTGAAATTAATCAGTTTTTTTATTTTCTAATAATGTTTTTTTAAATTATTAATAAGTTAAAATCTTAAGGGTATGAATATTTTTAATTTTTACTATTAATCTAAATAAGCAAAATCGTTAATCAAACGAAAATTTAAGTTGTTTTTCTTTAATTTTAATAATTTAACTAAAAAGTGCTTAACGAAAATTACTAATTTTATCTTAAATGTTAATTAATTCTAAAATTATTGCTAAAATATAAATTTTAAATGAAATAATAATCTATTAATAATAAATTAGAAAAAGAATTTTCGAATAAGCGTTATATTTTTTTAGTTTTTTTTATTTACATTAAAGTTATTTATTGACTTTTTCTTGAAATGATAATACGGAGACATTACGAGTAAGCTGAGTTTTACCAATGGTCCAACCATTCGCAAACCAAATCTTCTCAGCGCGATAAATCTCCTTAATCTCTTTATATAGTCGTCGTAAGTATGCTTTTGATAATTTAACAATTTCTGAGACTCTTCGGTATCTAAAAAATCTGTATAATATCAATCCGTGTCGTTATTAACTGGACGAAATGCCGACTCCGGTAGCATGGTAATTCCCATTGCTTTAAGTATTTTTTTAATAAATTCTCTTTGAAGCATTTGACATTCAATTCCGCCTCCGATGAGTAATATTTTCTTATCTTCCTTAATTGAAATAGAATTCACAAAAGCCGTTCCAGCATCTCCAGTATAGAGAAACTCAATTCGTTGATCTAAAGGAATATCAAAAAAAATGGGATCCATTTTAAGAGGCAGTTTCCGAGGTACTGCTGCTGATAATCGTAAGATTAACCACGAAAGCCCGCTTTTTTTCACCATTTCTTCTACTTCAACCTTTTGATGAGTGTAGTTATCAGTAGGTTGAGGTGGTTCGGATACTTTTCGTGGAGGCGGATCTTTCATTCTTTTTCCGAAAACTGATATTGAACTTGCAACAACAAACTTGGATAAGTTTTCTAACTTTTTTGCTTCTTCAATTATTAGTCTTGTACCTTCCACGTTTACTTTATAGGCAATCTCAGGTTTTTTCTCGCTTAACGGAGGTATTATCCCAGCGAGATGGATGATTGCGTTAACATCCTTAACAGCCAGCTTAATGTCGCGGAGATTTGTTATATCTCCCCACAATGTTTCAAAATTTCCATATTTTGAAAATTTCCGCTGCTTTCTCTCGTTTTTTGAGGTTTTAATATCAAAGCATCTAACTGAATGCCCCTTATTAATCAATTTTTTTAACGTGCTTTCCCCGATATTACCAAAAGCACCCGTAAGTAAGACTTGCATGTAAGAATAACCTAAATTTTACTAAGTTATATAATCTTAAAGGTAAAATGTGAAAATAATGTAATAATAAATAAAAAGAAAGAGAGAATTAAAATTTTTTTAACTCAATGATTATTTGGGATTAATCTTCCCTTATAATAAATTGTTAGAGCGAAGAGTATTATCCAAGCTAAAATGACAATTCATAAGATATAAAAAAGAAGTTAGCATTAAATGAATATAAAATTGAAATAAAAAGCACGTTCATTCAAGGTGTTAATTTAAATGTCAAATGAAAAAGTGATGTACGAGTTTCGAGAATTTGGAAGCAAAATGCAAATTATAGCAATCTTATCACTTTTAAGTCTGTTCATTCCATTTGTTGGTTTAATTCAGTTAATCTTCGTTTATCTAGCCTTAGGAAACATAAGAAATATATATTACGAGATGCCAAATCCAAATTTAATGGAATATCGTTCAAAATATATCATGGCTTTCTTTGTAAATCTCATTGGCTTATTTTTTACATTTGGAGCCATGATCGGGTTGCTTTTTACGCTTCCATACTATAGGGGACTAAGTGTGATTATCCCGCTTGTGGGCGTCATAATTTTTGGAATCTTCATAATGATCATTGCTGCTTACATGGAGAGTAAAGCATGGGAAAAATTAATGTTCTATCTTGAAAATAACAGAACCATGTTCCCAGAAATGATTGTAAATGATGCTATAAAAGGTGCTAAAAACTTAAAGACCGGTGCCATTCTAAAAATAACTATAATACTGTCGATAGTAGGATACATTTTAGCTTTAATCGGATTATTCCAATTATCGTCATTGAAAAGTTTATATGACGCATATGGTCGACCATTACCGGCACAACAACAAGCAATTCAACCTGGAGTTCAAGCGCAAGTTCAACCCGCAATACAACAAAAAACTCCAGTAGGAGCCCTTAGTTTTTGCCCTCAATGCGGAGCCAAAATAAAGGGAGCGGAAAATTATTGCACAGCATGTGGCTCTTCGCTCAGAGGCTAAAGTTGAATAAGCAAATATAAATTCTTAATATTAAATATTAAATTTTTTTCAATTTTTTTTATCATGTATTCTTATATTCTAATTGCAAAAATGTAAAAATCGCGCAATAGAGAAATAAGAAATTAAAATTTTATTTACCCAAGGATTTTTTGGGTTTTATTCTTTTTTGTTAAAAGTTACCAGAGAGAAGGGGATGATCCAAGCTAGAATTGAAAAGAGCAAAAGCCACTCCATGAAGGGACTACTCATGAAGGGATACAAAATTATAACCGTCATTGGTCCTACCATACCATACAATCCAATTAATTTCGGGATTTTGGTATCGTAAAAAACAATTAATAACCCTAAAAAAAATGCTCCAAAAGCAAAACCACCAAAAGCTAAAGCAGAAGTAACGTTATGCAGGCCGTAATAATTACGATCTCCTGAAAAAATTCCAACGCCAATATAACTTACATTTCCAATGAGATTAAAGACCAAAGCAAATCCTCCAATTCTAAGTCTTAATCTAGAAGTTTTACGGAGATTTTCCACGGTTTTTGGCATGGGAGCTAATAACTTTTCGGCATAAAAAGTAAATGGAATTGTCAAGGTACCAGCCAAAATACACGCAATGTCGTATAAGTATGGTGCGGGCGTGTGAGCGCTTGTACCCAGATCGCTAATCCAATTGTTCCAAATCGTATATCCTTCAGGACTAAATACAGCTGCGATAATACTCCCAATAATTAATAACGGAATGTACGATGCTATGACGATAATCATGCAAATTTCGACGAATTTATGATTTGTTATAGCATTATAAAGGCGAAATCTAACCTTGTTAATTGATTGGCGTATTGTCATTATTATGTATACAACTTCATCTAAAATTGAATAATTTTTGTAAGCTACGGATGATTAAATAATTTTCTAAAAATTTAAGATTTAATGTTTTATTGGAAGTACGACCAAAAAAACGTGATCTTTCAATACATTCAATACATTTCCTTTGATTTTGCCTTTTTTTAGGGATTTTGCGTGAACCCTTCTTGCGAGGAGCAATATTATTAGTAATTTCGTGCTCGTCAAGTGCATCTGAATTTTCATCGCTTAGATTCCTATTAAAATCACTCAAAGAAGGTTTCCTATTGATTCCTGATCGACTCGGGAATTTCCTATTAAAAACACTCAAAGAATTAGATTTGCGAATATATGACGGTCTCTGTCATCTACACGCCAATTTTTATTTGCAACCCGTTCAATGCAAATTGTGCTTAATTCGGTTAATATATTGAAGATTTATTGATTTCTAAAGAAAAGAAGATTTGCTTGGTTTGTAAAGGGAAAGTTGGAGGTATTATGTTCATGTGCAAAGAATGTGGTGCTTTTTATTGCTCAAAGTGTTCCAAAGCTTTAAGTAATCTGGAAAACGAATGTTGGGCGTGTAATTCTCCAATTGACGAGTCCAAGCCCTCAAAACTTTTCGAGCAAGAGAAAGAGGAAGATGAAGTAGTGGTTGAAGAGGGCGTTCTAAAAAAGGTTGTAAAAAAAGCGGAGTAAAAAGATTTAAGAAATATTGATTAGATCAAATTAAGAAATAAATTTAATACAATAAAGTTCCTTTTGAATAATAAGAAAACAGAATCAAAATTATACAAATTGAAGATAAATGAATGAAATAATCTTTGTCATTGAAGAATCTTTAGAAGGAGGCTACGAAGCAAGAGCGTTAGAAAACTCCATTCATGCAGAAGCGGATGATTTAGACGAATTAAAAGATGCTATTCGAGATGCTGTAAAATGTCATTTTGAAGAGAAAGAAATGCCTCGAATCATCAGATTACATTTTGTAAAAGACGAGGTTATATCTATATGAAAATCCCGCGTAATATTAGCGGGAAAAAATTATCTAAATTATTAAAGAGATATGGATTTGAAATCACAAGACAGACAGGAAGTCACATGAGATTGACGACTACTTTAAGAGGAGAATTCCATATTACTATTCCTAAACATAAAAGTTTGAAAATTGGAACTCTCAATAATATACTATCGGATATTGCTAACTATCTTGAAATAAATAAAAAACAACTCATTGCAGAATTATTTGGATAACTTGATCAAAATAATAACCATAATAGTACCACAAAAGTGTTTGAGAATCACTATACTTCTAAAAATTAAATTTCATTTTTCATAATTTCTAAAAAAATCAACTTTCCCGTAATATTGAGATTTGAATAATTTTATTTAACCACAGATTTCTAAATAGGAATCTAAAAATTTAGTGTGTTGTTAGAAGTACAACCACAAAAAAGGATTATATTAGGTCTTCAGGTTACATTTAGATAACGATTTTCATTCTTGACGATTTCTTCTTTTAGTTTGGACTTTGGAAGCTTTGTTATTTTTCGCCTGTGAAGTATTTCAACGATGAGATCATGAAGTGCGTCAAAAATGCCATTTCCATTATAATCACTGGCTTTATAATATCCTAGAAGACTTCTTTCTCTTACAATATCTTGAATATATTTATCGTCAGAATTCTTAACGTGTTCGTTTAAGTCATTTCTCAACAAAACGATAGGAATGTCGCCACAATGATATTTAATGTCTTCACACCAATATTCAATTCTTCTTAAATTTTTTTCTTTATTTAGAGTAAAGACGATTATTGCAGCGTTATTTCCAGTATAGTAAGAATGTATCAAGAATTTAGTACAGTCGCTATTAGATATGTCCCACATTTGTAAGAAACAGTGAATGTTTGACACCATTACATCATACTTATAAAAAGATACACCCATATCATCAATAGAATTGAAGTTAAATAGGGATTTAAAGTATTTTTTCAATAGAGATGTTTTTCCACTTGAATCCTCGCCTAACACTGCGACCTTAAATCGACCTTTTCTACTTTCCTTCATTTTATTAAAACAAGCTTAATCCTTTCAGATAAATTTTTATTACTTATAGTAAAACCTTTATCTCTATAATGCATAAATTAATTTTCCTATTTAAATAAACTCAATTTAACACTGGAAATACTTGATTTTTAACTCAAAATCATGTTTAAAATTTTAAATTGATTACATGTTGTACCGCAATTATTAAGATAAGGTTTTTTTCTTGATACTTTAAAAATTGTAATACGCAAGTGATATGTGTACGTGAAGGGCTCAGTTGTAAAAAAAATTAATAAGCGGAAATTAATTCACGGAATTAATTGTGTGTTTTTTCTAATTATATTAATTCAAATTGTTATTCTTGGAGGAGGAACAAAAACCTCCCTCCATCCAGTTCTTTCTAATTTTATGGCATCATTAGAACAATTATGTGAACAAACACCACAGCCTATGCATTTGTTTTCATCTATAATTGGGATTGAATCATCAAGAAATATTGCTTCCATCGGGCATTTTTCTACACATATTCCACAATCTATGCATAAATCCTTATTTACTTTTGCTAAATAAGAAGTAAATGTGTGCATTGGTGCTGCTCCTTCATAATACAATCGAAACAACCCGCAACAACATTTACAACAACTACAAATACCTTCAATATCCCTTTCAGGATTCATATGGACATGAAAGACTTTATGGACAAGTCCACTATCTTCTGATTCTTTCAAGATTTGCTTAGCGCTTTCTTGTGAAATGGGTTTTGCAAAATTATATTCAATAGAGTAAGCAGCAACTTTACCAAAAAGTAAGCAATTTTCTCTTTTTTCAGTCAATTTGCATGGATCATTAATAAGGTCCTTTTCTTGCCTACAATAGCAGTAAGTAACACTAATTTTATCATTTTCATCAATTATTTTTGAGATTTCTTCCGCGGGTAAAACTATTTCATCTCGAACTTCAATTTCTTCTTCAACTGGAACAACTCTAGCTGGTGCAGGAAAATTTTTTAATTGATTGATAAAATCGTATTGTTTTTGTACTCCTTCCCTTAACTCTTTAAACAATTCTTCAAGTAAATACGCTATTTTTTTCTCTTTCTCCCCCTTATTACCCTTCATTAAGGAATATTCTGCCATTCCCGGATAAAGAGGCTTTAGGGTATATACAAAGATTCCAGTACTTCTACTTGGTGCCCCTCCAATAATACCATTATTCATCAAAGTATTTAACATGGTTTCAATTTTCTCGTTGCTCATATCCACTTTACTTTTAATTTGTTCGATATTCAATGATGGTTTTCTAAAAATTAAGATAAATCTTGCTTGATCCCGTGTTATTTGTGTTTTTACAAATTCAATTAAACTGTCTGTAATCGGGAAAGGCATCTTTCCAGCTTTTACAATAGTTCTTGCTACTTTATACCATAATTTTTTGTTTTCTGACATTTTTTATCAACTCTTTTTTTTTTTTTTTTTTTTTACTCTTTTTTAATTACTTCCTTCCACCTAATTTTTATTGTTTTTAATAATGAATTTTGAAATACATTCATTATCACCATCGGGAAATCGTTTTATAGCAATTTCTTCTCCCTCAATGCCTAATGCCTCTATCCAGCCAAGATGTCGAAGCATGCAAGCACAATCATATTCATTTTCCTTCTTAGACTTTTTTATCTCTTCCCAAATGAAACATTTCTTAACAATTCCAACCCCTTCCTTATCAGAATGAGCCACGAACTTGAATTTCATGATTTTGGGAATGATGACATCCATGAAAGTATTCATTATTTTAAATACTTCTGGAATTGTTTTTATGGTTCCTTTCTTAATTCCCAATGCATTCATGATATGTTTTGCTTCAATTTTTCCCATTGATGAAATTACCTTTTTGTTTAGATCATTTGCCTCTTTAATGCCTAATTCCCTTTTTGATTTGAGGAACCATTGCCCATCATGTTGGGCCCAGCACATTTGCAATATAAACTTCTGAGTTACCAAATTTATGTCAAATCTTTCCTTAATTACTTGAGTCAAATTTTTCCCTCCAACTTCCTTATTCTATCATGAATACTTTTAAGTCAGATTCTTCAAAACCCAGCGATTTAACAAAATTCAAGGAAATTTTATTCGTAATAAAAACTTCACATCTTATTTCTTTAACATGATTTTGAAGAAAACGCTTCCAGGCTTCAAGGGCCAGAGCCGTAGCTATTCCTTTCCGCCGGAAGCGTGATATAATCCCTAACCCTGAGATAATTCCGTATTCATTATTCTCACCCTCATAATCAATGAACATGAAGCCAACATCTATTCCATAGAGTTTTGCGATTAAAATTTCACATTTATAATCATCATATAATTGTTCAAAAATGTCTGGTGTCATTATTCTGAAAGGAGTTCCAGAGGTTAAAAATGACCTATTGTATAATTTAACAATTCTTTCTGCGTCTTCTCTGATTGCTAAATAGATTTTTGGTTCATAGAGACTACTGCTTAATTTTTCTTTCAAGCCTTTTTCATAATCTTCCGTGATTTTAGAAACTGGTAATTTTAATTTAATATAAGCACATGTTTCAATCACTTCTTGCTTTTGAGAACTCCCATCTTCCATTTCTAATGGATATTTTTTATGTTTTTTCTTTATCATTTATAACCACCTCAAAATTAATAGGAAAATTAGACTATTTATTGATTTCCGAGTGAAAACAACTCTTTTTAAGTTGTGAAAGCTTAATTATCAAGATATTCTTTTATATTCATTTTTTTTGTGATTAATAACAACCCATTCAAAGTTCGATTTATTTGTCAAATATAATAATTGATGAAATTCAAGAATTTTTAAAAAACGCAAATTTTACTAATTATGAGATTAATGCTTACATAGCATTACTCCGTTCAAGTAGTTTATCTGCTCGTGAGTTAAGCGACAAGTCCGGAGTACCTACTGGAAGAATATATGAAGTATTGAATGAATTAAATAATCGGCAAATGATTGAAATACAGGACTCTCGGCCAAAAAAGTATCGTGCTCTTTCATTTAAATTAGTTTCAAAATCTCATAAAACATATAATGCATAAAAATAAAAGAAAACTCACATTCTTAGTAGATCAGGCCAAAATTTTAGAGAATAAAATCTATGAATCAGATTTCTTTTTAAAGAGAGAAAACTCTAAATTGTTCTGGTCCACGGCTTTTGGAATAAGATCAATATTTTCTCTATATAATCAAAAATGTAATGAATTACAAGAGGAACTCTTAGTTATGGGCTTTATTAGCGAACGTACTATCAAAATAATACGCTATGCACGAGAACTTTATGATGCCATCAGAGGTGCTTATAACAGGGGCGTTAGAATTAAATATCTATGGAGTTTTCAATATGACGAGCGTCCATTAACAGAAAAAGAGGAGAATCATAATATTAACCTTTCAAAACAATTAGTAGAAAAGTTTCAAGAACTTTATAGTATTCCTCGAAAAATGGCGGGCTTTGAAATGAGATTTGTTCATAAGAGAATCCCAATTTATTATGATATCTTTGATAAGGAAAGAATACTCATCAAGCTTTTAAACCCAATTCGCCCCCATCAAATATTTGCGTGCATTAACGTCTTTGACATAAAATTAGCTGCTGAATTAAGAAGACAATATCTTGAGCTATGGAATCTTGAAGCATTTGAATGAATTAGGTTGTTTTTGGATTTATTCCATTTTTATGAATACCATCTTCAGCTACAGGTGTATCTCCTTTCTCTTTCTTAGGTAGTTTAACGGGCTTGGAAATGTCAAATGGAGTATTACAGACTCAGCAAGCATTTTCTAATCCAGATACCGTTCGGGCTCACCTTTCACAATATAAGAAGTTGTAGTCACATATATAACTATTAAACCTGGAGACTTTTCCCTTGCATACCAAGCAGATCTTCTTTTCCTTAGAAACTGAAACATCTTCTTATAAATGAAAATGTTGGCCCTTTATTATGAAATCATTGATTTTTCGACTTAAATATCAAATTGAAAATATTTTTATAATTGATTGAACTTAAGTGATAATAATTAAAGTAAAAAAAAGTGTATTTTCAAAAAAGAGACATTTCTTAGAATGAACGATTCAAAAATTTCTCCGCAAGAAATATTTCAGAGACGTGAGGAATTAGGATTAAGTTTTGCGATTGACATGCTTGCTGAATTCATAGAAAGCGAAGAAAAGAGTACCATACGGAAGGACGCAATTAAATATATCGGATTAATTAGGAATTCATCAACCGTGTTAAAGAAGCAACAGTTTGAAATCTTAGAAAATATATTGGTTTCTGACGAAGGTATAGAAGTAAAATGTGAAGCTGCAAAATCGTTAGGAAATATTAAATACGAAAAGGCGATAAAACCGTTAAAATGGTTATTAAAACAGGAAAAAATAAATCATCAAGTAAAATATTCAGCTTTAAAGGCCATACCAAATGTTAAATTTCAAGAGTCTGAAATAAAGATTTTTATAAAGGAATTGGACAGTAATTATCCTTCTATAAAAAAATTGGTGAGAAATCAGCTAATCAATCTTAGTCCCGAGAAATTAATAATAATCCTAATTGAATCGTTAAATGAAGAAATTGTTTCAGACGATTTAGGAAATGAAATAATAAAATTAATTGGATATGAATTATCGACCGTCAATGTTTCTATTGATGATTTTAGCTTTATAAAAGCTAAATACCCGGAAGTTTTAACCATATTGATAAAATCAAAAAATCTTTTATTAAAAATTATCACTACTTTCTTACAAGAAAACGATAAAGAGCTAATGGAAAGCGCTATCACCATATTGAGAGTATTAGGAGACGAAATAAACGAAAAAATTATTGAGCTTTTGGGAGACGAAGATTTCATAGTAAAAAAGAACGCAATTAAGCTAGTAGGAAAGTTAAAACTCAAGGCAGGCGTGAATTCACTGATTAAAAATTTAGACGATGTGTACAGCGAAGTAAGCAAGGCCTCAATTGAAGCATTGGGGGAAATTGGAGATATTTCGACCGTTCCTGAACTTTTAATAGTGCTAGACATTGAAGCCGTAAATTTCGAGTTCATAGACCTTGATCTCAAGTTTTTTATCTTAGACGCTGTTAAAAAAATCTATTTAAACATGGAGAATCCATCTTATGATTATTTATATTACACTTTAAAGAGCGACAATGACATCTTGAAGGAAAGCGTAGCTTTCATCATAGGAGAACTCGCTAAAGATGAATTCGTAGATCCTCTATTAGAAGTTTTAAAGGAAAGAAATTTTGACGTGAGAAAAAATGTAATTATCGCTTTAGGGAAAATTGGAGACATTAAAGCCGTTGATCCGTTAATAGATCTTTTAAACGACAAAGAAATATATTGGTTATTGAAGAAGGTCATCTGTGACGCATGCTATAACATATTTAGACTGTCGTTTTATAAGGTTAAAGATTTTCGCTCCGAAATAGGGAGGTTTTTTGTCTCCCGCACGGAACACATGATAGATTTCTTAAACCAGAACCCAGACGAATATTTCAAGGTCAAATTGAGTGTGATAAAATTTTTAGAAATGTTCGGTGGAAAGTCGGCATTAAACGCTTTAATAAAGCTGACTAACGATTTTCCCCGCGTGGTTCGCATTAACGCATCTAAAACTATTGCCAAGATTGAGAAGCGGCTAGAATTGGAAGAAGAATTAAACGACGAAAACTAAGACTCAAATATTATAAAGTTCTCACTTTTGCTATCGGGTTTTCAGGAATTTGCTTTTCAAATATTTCCTTAATTTCTTCTGTTATTAAACTTAGCGAAACGGATATAAATCTAAACCATTTATGACGATATCCTCAATAATCCTGACAAGGGATAAGCTCCTACTTCTAGG
>JAUXAJ010000138.1 GCA_030620005.1 Promethearchaeota archaeon
ATTACATATCCTCTTCCAAATGAGGTATGTGGAAGTGAAGCTCCGAGTTTTGAGGTGGTTGTCAGTGCGGGAGCGGCTGCAAGAGATACGACATGGTATACCTTAGATGATGGTGTAACTAACTTTACTTTTACTGGAGAGATTGGCAACATAAATCAATCCGCCTGGGATGCTCTTGGTGATGGACCATTATCAGTCACTATTAAATTCTACGTGAATAATTCGTTAGGAAGCTGGAGTTCTGATACGATAACAATTACAAAAGATATTGATGCTCCTCTCGTTGTAATCAACTTACCGATAAATGAAACAACATGGAATTCCGCACCAAGTATCAATATAACTGCGTTTGATCCTAACTTGGATAGAATCTGGTATAGCGTTGGAGGATATAACATCTCGCTCACGAATAATACAGAACAAGAGCTTGATTCAATGATATGGAGCAATTTAGATTCTGAATGTGCGTTTGAAATTTACATTTACGCAATTGACTTAGCTGGTAATTTTAATAATACTTACGTGATAACCTTGAATAAGGATGTAATAGATCCTAACATTGCTATCGAAAGTTATAACTCTACCGCAGAATACGAAACAGGCTCAGTTGTCGTTGTTTGCAATGTAACCGACTATTCTGAGCTTAAAACTGTTGATCCTGTTCAAATAATGTATTATTATCCGAACGATACACTCATTGGAACATACAACATGCTTCATGAAAGTGGAGACATTTATAATTATACTTGGAATACTAATGGATACGATATAGGCGAAAATTATTACTTTATAATTATTGCTGATGATAACGTGTCAAATTCAGATTCAACAACTCAAAAATTCTTTGCAATTGAAGATACTGTAAATGCCACAGTAATTCTTGATACACGTGATGCAACCGTGGATTACGGCACTGGATCCATGTTTGTGAATTTAACCGCTACTGATAATTACGGATTAAGAGACTATGATGCGGTTCTGATTATGTTTTATCATCCGAATGGAACTCTCATTGGAACTTATAATATGATTCACGATAGTGGAGACATTTATAATTATACGTGGGATGTTAACTCGTACGAACCTGATGAAGATTATTATTTTAGAGTTCTTGTTTACGATAATTCGAGTAATTGTAACAATACAATTATGGAAAACTTTACTATAGTAGATAATGTAAATCCATCAGTGAAAATTGAGAGTTATTACTCTGAAGGCATCTATGGAAATGGAAAAATTTTAGTATTCATTAATGTCACTGATAATCATGAAACTGTTCTTCCGGTTAATATTCTTTTCTATTATCCAAATGCTACCATTATTGATACTTATACAATGGTTATTTTAGGGGCCGATAGATATAAGATTACTTGGTTAACTTCTGGTCATCCTTTATTGGATAATTACTATTTCATCATTAATGCTACAGATCTTTCGGGAAATTACAATGATACAGTTACTAAAACATTTAATATCATAGAAATTATAAAACCTGAAATTTCAGTTGATTATTATAATACAACTGTAGAATGGTCTACTGGTACCTTAATTGTTAATGCATCGGTAACTGATAACTATGTGTTGAATGAAACGGACCCTGTAAAAATCTCTATATATAATTCAACTGGAGATTTAAAACATCAAGGTATAATGACGGAGCTCGTCGACGATGTTTTTACTTACTCGTGGTCTGTAAGCGGACAACTTCTTGGAGAAAACTATTACTTTACAATTACAGCGACAGATAATAACACTAATTCACGAACCACCTCTCGATATTATTTCGATATCGTCGATAATGTTAAACCTAATGTGAATTATAAGTATAGCGATGCATTTGCATATTACGGGGTAGGAACGATTACTGTTAACGTTACTGCAAGTGATAATGAACAGTTGAATGAAACAACACCATTACACATAACTTTCTATGAACCTGATGACACTGTAATTTGTACTTATTACATGTCATTGATACTTAGTAATTATACATGCACCTGGAGCGTTGGGTCATATGATCCAGATGTTGGTTATTACTTTATTGTCACCGCTTACGACAATTCGGAGAATTCTAATTCTACAATAGAATATTATTTCGACATCATTGATCTTACCGATCCTTCGGTGTCTGTCCTTTTCTACGAATCTGTAGCAGATGTCAATACTGGTTCTATAACGGTTAGTTGCAACATTACTGATAATCATGGGATTGATAACGTTGAAATTATTTTTTTTAACCCGAGCAATGCGTTACTTACATCTGATACAATGAATTACGCGGGTGGAAATTACTACTCATATACTTGGGATGTTAATTCATATCCTTACGCTGATGATTATTATTTCAATATTACTGCTCATGATCTTTCAGATAACGCTAATGATCCAGTAAAACTATTCTTTAATATTGTAGATCACGGTCAACCCAACATAACTGTTAGTCCTGTTTCTTCCGTGGAATGGAATACCGGAACACTCAGGGTTGATGCTATCGTTAAGGATAATTACGAATTGAATCAAAATGATCCCGTTAAAATTTCACTATACTATGTAAATGGAACAGTTTTTGTAACAAATGCAACAATGAACAATGTTTCAAATAACTACTATTATGAATTTTCAATGGTAGGCTTTCCTCTTGAAAGGAATTATCATTTCAAGATATTAGCAAATGACAGTGCTGGTAATGTAGAGATAACACCATTTCATTCATTCGATGTTGTTGATACAGTTGACCCTGTTATATCTAATATAGAAGTAACAGACACTCAAATGCAAGCTTGGCCTGGCGTGGTTAAGGTCACCGTAACTGTAACGGACAATTATGGACTTAGGTCTACAAGTCCCGTGCAAATAACATTCTACTATCCGGACGCTTCTGTGTTAGGCACATTTGATATGAGTTTCATTGGAAGTAATGAATATACTCATACATTAAGTGGTTTAAACAGTTATGATCCCGAAACAGGTTATTACTTTATCGTAACAGCATTTGATACTTCAAGTAATGATAATAGTTCAATTCAAATAGAATTCGAGATATTGGACATAATCATCTTCCAAAGTGCAGGGTATTACAAGGGTTATGAAATAAAAACGCCGGTTCTTAGATACTATCAGAATCCTTCTAAATCAGATTATGTTGTTGTCATATCTTCATTGACTGCACAAGCTGGTTACATAGAAAAATGCCTGAAATCTGGGCAATCTGTAGATTTAGATTATTACCGACAGCAAATAAGAAACGCAATTAACGCAACTTTAGATGCTCATCCAAACGCATACATTTACATCATGGACCGTGATCTAGGACACGTGAATAATTCTTACTACTTACAACTTCACTTCAATGGATTTTGGCTCATGCACAAATATGGCTATTATGGCTCTGATGGCACTGCTCCTTCATTTGCTTTATTAAATAATGGAGGTCCTAGGGATTACTATGGTTATTATTATTATCGGAGTCTAATTCAATTGAAAGTCTTCAAAGTAAAAAATTATTTCTATGAACACACAAATGTATTGATTTTAGGCGATTCTCTTGAATTTCCAGAATTTATATACGAGGATGGGTTCTCAGATAGCATGTATTTAGCTTATGGATCTTACATGCTTGGAGGAATTGGACGCTTACCCATAGAAAAGACCGAAGCATATTTCAATGCAATAAAATACGTGAATTTCGAGAAAAAGTTTAATCTTGCTGGAGGTTCCTATTATAACAAGTTATACTATTTATTCTACAGACAACTTGATGGTTGGGGTAAGGGATATAGCGGAGAATTCTACTATGGATCAAATCCTTCCAATATAAATCAAGCAGATTTAATTATTTCGGGATTTTATGGACACATACAGGCGGGACCATTATACGACGGTGCAGCGTATGATCCGGAAGATTTTGACCCCTCATTAATGATGGGCTATTCAAATTCGATGTCAAATACTCTTTACTTCGACCGGGAATACGGTTATTTCTTTGGTGCTTTTGGCGGACATATTTTAGATAAAGGAGTAACTACTCTAGGGGCTTCTTATTACACGTATGTAAGTTATTACACCTATAGATTTGACAGCGCTTACTTGCAAATGATGATCATGCAAGAACTTTTCCGAGGTCGATTTTCAACCTTAGGTCAAGTATATAGTAGTGCAATATCAAGATATCAATATTATAGGTATGCGGCTCAAATTCGCTTAATAGGAGATCCTGGTTTAGATGTCAGCAATTTTGACGATCTATCAGAAGAAACGGTAGATTACCTTCCAGAAAGCTTTGAAACGCAGTTCCTTATTGATTATGATGTGAATAATACTGCCGATGGCGATTATCTTTACATCAATAGTACGACAACTCTTAACGATCCACGAGTGAATGAAATGCAAGTTGACATATCATTCGCTTCGGTTTTTGGAGGTGAATTAATTGTTCCAACGCTTGTTTATTCCCTTGAAATGCCTAAAAATCAATCCTTAGAAAACATGAAACTCATACTAACTGATAATAGAACGTATGATGTACCAATTCCAATGCAAGAAAAAGCAGTCTTGTTTACTGAAGATGGAGAAGTGGCTGTTGCAAATATTAACATTGAAGGTGATACTACCTATTCAAGAATGAGTATTGATATTTCTGAATATTCGTTAAAAAAAATATACAAAATTACAATATTCCCTGCTTTATGGATGGAAGAATTGTCATCTTTTGAAGGTTCTCGCGATATAACATTACAATTTGAAATCATTAACATTACATTGGCTTCAAATGCAACTCTTAGTTACGAGGAGTGCGAATTTACATTGCACGTAAATTCTAACGAGAATTATACACTTGGATTTAATTTAAATAACGCTATGAATAGTGTTGAAAATGCTTCTAATGTAATTGTTACTGTACAACTACCAAGTGGACCTGATGGTTTGACGATTCTCGATACGAATGGTGGAGTATCGGGCTCATCGGTTTCTTGGTCGATAGACGAAATCGAAAACAGTTATTATTTCTACATTGAATATAACGCTCCAAGTTCTATTACTGTTTCAGAATATAAAGAAATCACGATATCTGTAATGTATACTTCACTTGCTGAAGGGATAAAGACTTTAGAGAAAACTATACGCCTTTATTATCTAAGTGATAATTTATGTAATTTGGAGTTAAGGAATGTTGTCATTTCTGGATCAAGCCCAATCAGCTCAAGGTTAAGGAATAGTGACATTAGTATATCAGTAACTTATTACCGTTCATACTATAGTTTTGACGTGATTAATTCAGGCGAGTTGGATGTAAGTAATATCCAGATCTATTTCTTAGTAAATGATGAAGTAATGAACTCAATTACAGAAGATCTCGAAGCAGGGCAGACTATTACTGTTATGGCGTATCACAATTTTGCCGAAGCAGGAACTTATGATTTGAAAATTCAAATCATAGCATTAGAATATGAATCAAATAAACTCGATAATATTTTTGAACAACAAATAATAATAGTGGACAGTTCCACTCCTGAAACACCAAGTACAGGTGGCGGAGGTGGTGCTGGTCCTGCTGCAATAGTGAAAGAAGAGGCTCCACCAACAGATATAGTAGAAGTGCCGGATTACTTGTTCTTGATCTTAATAATGCTGGCAATTGTTCCTAGCATAATTGCTGCATTCCTCGTTATTAGGAGAAGGGGGATGATAAGAATTAAGGAAGCAAGAGAGAGAGTCCAGGAAGAATTCGTTGAAGGGGATATTGTTCTTAAAGAAAAGAAATTGGTTTGTATAGTGCATAGAGGTCTTGTAGCTGGCGCTGTATATATCTGTCCGAGTTGCCAATCAATTTATTGTGAAAATTGTGCGCTTGCTTTAAAGGACAATAAAGAAAATTGTTGGGCTTGCGATCATGAAATCACTATTGAAAGACCACCTACAATAGAGAAAAAGAAAGTTAAAAAAAAGAAAGTGGAAGCTGAAGAAGAGATTGTGGAGGATGTGGAACCTAAAGATGAGACGGTTGAGGATGAAGAAAAACCCACCGTAATAGGAGTTATTCCTACTGAAGAAGAACCTAAAGAAGCAGTAACACCAAAAGCACCTAAAGAACCAAAAAAGGCAGAGTCAAAAAAAGCAACGGCACCTAAAGCACCTAAAGCTCCCCCTAAAAAAACAGATCTACATAAAAAACCTAGGAAAATAAAGAAACATAAAGAACCAAAGAAGCATGAATCGATTGAGAAAGAATCAGATGGAAAAACACCAGGTAAAGAGGAAAGCAATAAAAAAGATTCATCGAATAGTGGAATAGATGAATAAAGTCTTCTTGGACAACGAATCCATTGAAAAAATATGAATACTATATATCAATATCTTTATTCTGAAAATCCGTGTATTTCGCTTTAAGAGAAAAAGTCATTTCATTAAAAAAAAAATTTTAAATCTGAATTTAGTAAAAGTTTAAAAATATTAAAATTAATTCTATTATTAAATTTAGAAAGAAGTACCTAATTTTAATAAAATTAGGCGAATTTTAAGATTATTAAGTCAAGAAGTGAAGAATAAAAATGCTTTCTTATATTGGGTGGATTAATGGTCTCACAGCAGTGGGCGTGCTTATATGTGGCTGTACATTTGGATTTTATTTTATCTATCAATCAAAAAAAAATAAAGCTAAACTCCTTTTATATTTAGGTTTAGCGGCTATTTTTGCGGGCCTTGGTCAATTAGGACCGGTTTTGGATTTATTGACAATTCTTACTACAAATCAAAATTTGACTGGTCCACATGGATTGATTCCTACTTTAAGTTTCATATGGTTGGCTCCTTGTATCCTGTTTGCGATGTATCTCGGAGCTGAATTAATGATGTCTAAAAAAAAAAATTATATTCTCGTAATTTTTATAGTACTAAGCATCTTTTTCGAACTATTTATCTTCTTAGATCCAATTAGTTCCTTTACTATAAATTACCCTGAAAATCCTGGTGAAGATTTAGTTGATGATAGTCTTAATTTTGGGTCAATACCAGGAATTATAACGATTATTTTTATAATATCTGCTTTAATTTTTCTCGGTTTTGGATTTTTGCAAAAAGCAATTCAGTCAACTGGAATTATAAGGAAACAGTTTTTATTCTTATCTATTGGAATGTTTTTATATATCATTTTTGCTGCTTTAGACGGTTTGACCACTCCAGGAATTGCCTTAGTTTTCGTTAGAATTCCCGAGATAACTAGTTTTTGGTTCATGTATTTTGGTTTAAAGGAAAAACGTTAAAAAATTAAAATATAAAAAACATGAGAAATTAAATCCTCTCTATAAGCATTCCACCCAAGATTATAGGTCCTCCCGTAGAATTGTATATTTTTTCTGCTTTATTCAGTCTAGATTGACTATCAGAGTAAATTTTTAAAATTACATCTCCTTCTTTGATTCTTGCCCCTTGTTTTTTAAAAATCCTTACGCCAGAGCTTTTTGAAAAGGGACAACCTGCTGCTTTAGCAATTTCATTAATGATTGCGTTATTTACTTCTGTAATATGACCTGAGGAAGTAGCACGAATTTCTATATCGTGATTTCCAAGTTTAATATCTTCAGGCTTTATATTAGGATCTCCACCTTGAGCTTCTATAATTTGTTTCATTTTTTCGTAGGCTTTTCCAGATCTTAGTATTTCTTTGGCTAAATATTTACCCTTATCTTTCGGTGCTTTACCAGCCATTTCCAATAGTATTCCCGCTAATGCTGTAGATTTTTCAATTAAGGAATTTGGTCCTGCGGAATAATCTCTCAGCAATGTTAAAGCTTCCTTCGCTTCAAGTGCGGGTCCAATATTATGTCCAATGGGTTGGTGAGCCAAACTCGTGGCACATTCGGCGTTAATCCCGACCTTCTTCGCAATTTCTTTAAACAATAAAGCAAACCCTTTTCCATCACTTGGACTATGAAATTTTGTTCCCGGACCGCAAGGAATGTCAAGTACAAGATTCTTAACGCCGAATGAAAGCTTCTTAGCGATGATGGAAGGAATCATGAGGCCCGTAGGATCCATGTGAAGCGGTCTCTCAACTTCTATTAAAATATTATCCGCCGGAGATGTATCCAAAGCACCCCCCCATATAATACAGGCTCGTTCTTTAGCAATTAGCTTTTTTAATTCGTCAGAATTGAATGCAACTGGAGCCAACACTTCCATGGAGTCTGCTGTCCCAGAGGGGCTTGTGATTGCCCGAGTGCTAGATTTTGGGATTGTTAATCCAGCAGCAGCGACGATGGGTACGATTATAAGGGTAACTTTATTTCCTGGAACGCCACCTTTCAGTAAAACTCACTAGCTGTGAATTTTTGTGCTGTGTTTATCGTAAACATCGGACCCGAAATCAAAAATAGTTCCGCTCCTCGCTTCTGCGAAAGTTAATGCCGTCATTTCCTCTTTATCCATCCCATTTATCGACACACCTGTGATAAACGCCGCTAAATCTATTTGAGATAAACGACCCGAAACTGCATCAGATATTATACTATTAATCTCTTCACTCGCCAATTTTTTTCCTTTAATTTTCCGTTTAATATATTTAAATGAGTCGGGAGGTTCTGCCGGTAATACAGAAATCGTATCAGTAACTTCAAAATCTTTTAAGTTTATAAATGTATCAATAAATATTCCAACTTCACCTGGAGCAACAATGGAATCGTGATAAGACACGTCTAATATTGCTATCAAGCGTTTGTCTTCTTTAGAACTTAAACTTTGAAGAATTATTCTATCTCCAGCTTTTTTTCCTATTTTTTCTGCATCTTTTAAATTTAAAACAGCAACTTTTACATTTCCAGTTTCAAAATTAATTTTTTTTACGTTTAATTTCATATGGAGAAAGAAAAAAATAGAACTTATAATTTTAATTAAAAAATGTAATGATAACTTGTAAAAAAAAACGGTCAATAGCTTTTGCTTTACATTTTCACGGAAAGGGGAAACTTTTTAGTATCATCAATTAAATTCCCGTTTGGATCTTTAAATTTAATAAACACCCCAATAACATAATCTCCCGCTTCTATTGGCTTGAGGCTTATTTGCCAAGCTATTTTTTCGTTCATTCTCAACGAATATATTTGTTTTTTTGTGGTTCCTCTCATCATTTTTAGTTTTTTAGGAAAATCCACATTGATATCTATTTCTAGAGCTTCTCCTTTACTATTGTTTTGAATTAATATTTCGTATGGGAAGGTTTGACCTATGAGAGGGGGTCTTAAATTCTTAGTAGAAATTTCTAAAAATGCTGGAGGTGATACAAGTTTTGGTTTCAATTCATTCGTTTTAACAAAAAAAGTAAATTTATCGTCTAATTCACAAGTTAATAGGATTGGCCCAATAATGGATTCGTTCCTTTGAAATTGAGGTTTAACAACAAAATTTGCCTGAATTTCTTGACCTGGTTTGATTTCAAGCGGCAAACTTGGCTTTTCGTGAGCAGTCAAATTATCAGTAAGAGTAAGTCCTAATTTGGTTACTTTCAATTTGTTTATAGTGTAATTATAATATGGATGCGCTGAAATTTTTAATAGACGGCTTGCGTCAATAGATAGAGTCAAATTAATGAGTTCGTTTGTAACATATTCGTCCTTATCTGTTTTTAATTTGGTTGCTATTGAAATTTGAGATTTGGCAACAACCATTATTTCTTTTAAAAATTTCTCTTCGGCCTCTCGAAACTCATATTCTTCAAAATTATCTTCAATATTATCAATGTATTTTTCGTTAATATCACGTGTAGCAACTGTTAAATTCTTTACCAAACGAATAAGTGGATTCTCCTTGAAATATCCGTTATCTACCTTTTTTTTTACTTTTTTTATTAAATTCAAACCTTGTTCTTGTTGACCTTTAACGAAAAGGCAAAAATAGGTAAGCGTAGAGAATAAAATGTAATTATAATTGCGATTTCTGGCGTTTTTTAAATATGGAATATAATCAAGAGCATTCTTAAAATAATCGTGAGCCTCTGAAAAATCATTTACAAAAAGGCAAACATTTCCAGCGTTCCTTAAGGATACTAAGACTAGATCAATTTTCTCACCTTTAGCAAAAGACTTTGCCGCATTATAAAAACTTTCTTCTGCTAATTTATATTCATTAAACTTTAGAAAGATATCTCCAGCGGAAATAAATGTCTTCCCAGCTTTTTTATATTGCATTGCTTCAAAAAGATTTTCTGCCTTACTTAACTGCAACTCCGCCTTATTTAACATTTTTTGATATTTTCCCATGATAAACTCCCATTTGTTATAATAACTATAAAATAAAAAAAGAATAAAAAAATTTCAAAAAGTATAAAATACAAATTTACCGAAACCATTACAAGGTCAGTCATTCATGTGACTAAAATTTTCTCACAAGATTCATTCTTATCGGTCTATTTCTTGATTTTTCCCTTATTTGAACCGTTATTTTTTCTTAACGACTCTTTTATAGCGTTGCTGCCTAAATTTTCAATAACTTCTGAAATCCGAGTAATTTCGCTTTGAAATCGTTGACCTTCTGCCGCACTACAATTGAACATCTGAATTCTCTCAGGTGAAAATCCAGTAGTTTTCAAAATTTCTTTGACATAATTTACATTTCGTTGAGCTACAAGATTGCCGGTTTCATAATCGCACTCTCCAGGATATCATCCAGAGACAATAAGGCCATCAGCACCTTTTCCAATAGCTCGCATCATTAAACTGGGAGTCACTCTTCCCGTGCAATTTATCCGTATTGGTCTAATTGTTGCCGGATATTGCGCGCGTATCGTTCCTGCCATATCTCCAGCCCCATAGCCTCATTTCCAACATAGAAATGCTAAAATTTTGGTATTTTTTTCTTCTTTCGCTGACATGTAGTTTACCTCTCTAAATTTCCTCCAATATAGCATCAATTTGTTTTTCATACTGAGGTTCGCGATAATATCGTAGAGTTATCGCCTCTGAAGGACAATTAGCTAAACACGTACCGCAACCTCTACATAAAATTTCGTTCACCTCGGCTCCTTCACTTGTCATGTTAATGGCTTCATATGGACAATTTATTTCGCATAAACCGCATTTCGCACATCGCTCTTTATCGACAGTCGCACGAATTAATAGTATACGGTATTTTTCTTTACCCATTAATCTTGCGAGAGAAGACGCAGCAGCTCTTCCGTGAGCAATCGCTTCAGCTATAGATTTAGGTCCTTGTGCGACGCCACCGAGAACGATGCCAGGTATCTTCGTGTCAATAGGATTTAATCTAGAATGGAATTCCTTGAAAAAGCCATCTTGGCTAGTTTCAAGCTTTAAAATCCTTTGAAGTTTTTCGATACCTTTAGCAGGTACCATTGCGGCAGATAATACTACGAGATCAAATTCTTGTTCCCTCAAGCCCAACGAATCTCTTAAAGTATTTTGAATGATAATTTTTAGATCATGAGTCTTTGGATCGTCTTTAATTTTACTGATGTTAGTCCTAATATATTTTATGCCTTCTTTCCTTGAAGCTGTAAAATATTCCTCGTAATCCTTACCAGCTGCGCGCATGTCCATGTAAGCAACAGTTATGTCAGAGTCTGGATAGTGTTGCTTTATTAATTTCGTGTTTTTAATTGAAATCATGCAACATACTCCAGCGCTACAATATGTATTTATATTTAAATCCCTTGAACCGACACATTGAATAAATAGAATCTTCTTTGGTCTTTTTCCGTCAGATGGGCGAACAAGATGCCCCATAGTGGGTCCATTTGGAGCTAGCATCCTTTCAAGCTTCATTTGAGTAATCACATTTGGATATAAATCATAGCCCAGATAACCCGTTTCTGGCTTGTACTCGTCCCAACCAGTAGCAACAACAATTGAGCCAACTTTAACCTCAACTATTTCATCTTCTTGGTCAAAATCAATTACATCTAATTCACAGGCACCCTTACATAATTCACATTTAATGCATTTATTCATATCAATTTGAACAGTTGATGGAACAGCTTGAGCAAAAGCAATATAAATGGCTTTTCTTGAATCCATTCCTTCGTTAAATTCATTATATCCATATGCCGGACAAACTTCAATACAAGCTCCACAGCCATTGCAATCGCTTTTCACATATCTCGCGCGCTTTCTAATTTTTACTTTAAAGTTACCAACAAATCCTTGCACATCTTCAACATCACTATAAGTAAAGATATTGAATCCTGGGGTTCTTGCAGCTTGGAGCATTACTGGACCGAGTATTCATATGCTACAATCGTCCGTTGGAAAGGTACGATCGAGCATTGCCATTTTTCCTCCAATTGTTGGAGATTTTTCAACCAAGTAAACTTCAAATCCTTCCTCAGCCAAATCTATTCCAGCGGATAACCCTGCAACTCCTCCACCGATAATCAATGCTTTTTGTGTTATATCAACTTCTTTAATAAGAACTTTTTCTAGAACTGAAGCTCTAGCCACGCCAGACTTGATTGCGTCTTCTGCTACTCTTTGTGCTCCCAGCTTATTTAATCTATGAACAAAGCTAGCATGTTCTCGGATATTAACAAACTCTAAGTACGAAGGATCTATGTCCATCGATTCTAGCACGCTCTTGAAAACTGGTTCGTGCGTTTTTGGAGTGCAAGATGCAACCACT
>JAUXAJ010000308.1 GCA_030620005.1 Promethearchaeota archaeon
GTGAAATCGGGCATTAGAATTGAAGAAATTCCCGATAAGATAGACGGGATTTTAGATATTTCTTTATGATATTTTCGGATTTCTTTACTATAGTCATAATTAAGACGATTAAATAACATAGCATTCATTTTGGGTTTCGGAGGTGGTTTCGGTTTTTTTGGAGGTTCCTTTAAAGCTTGTTTTTGGATTTCTAGTCCTTTTGAGAAATTTATATAAACTGTAATATCATAAAGGGTAAAATCGGCATCGTTATGTATTCTAAATCCGAAAGAGCAATATTTTTTAATCTCTCGATTATATTCGTTTAATGCTTCTAAATATTCACAATATTTTTGAGAATATATTTCTACAGATTGATTATAGATTGACCAATCTTCTTCTGAAATTTTTTTTATTCCAGGTAAAGGAAATTTTTCAATTAATTCATATATTTCTTTTTTTTCATTACTCGCTTTAGCTGGCTTAAAAATAAGCTCAGATTTAATTTCCTCCTTTTTTTTTCTGATTTCTTCTTCTGTATAAATCTTAATTTGTTGATAAGGTATATGAAATTCTATAAAATCATCTGGAAATGTTAAATAAACTTCTCTAATTTCTTGATGATATACTATATTAATTAATTGCCTAAAATCTTGGAAATCTAAGTCTTTTAAGACGATAATTTCATTTAACTTTTCTTTCTCTTCTGGTTGTAGGAAAAGATTTATAATACCCTCTTTTATGGAAAATAGATCTATATCTTCATCTTCAGGTTCATAATAATATCTAGAAGAGCCTGGATCAATAATTTTTATAGTCCTTACATTATTTTTATCCATTAACTTTTTAGCGTCTGATTTGTAAATATTTTCAGTGATGCGACCTAATGGTTCTTTATACACTTTAGCTACTCTTACTTCTTTATCTGCTTGACTGTAGACATAAAAAACTTCTGCCCATCCTCCACTTTTATACATAGGTTCAAGATATTTATAATCTTTATCTTCTAAAGCTGATTCAAACGCTTCAAGAAATTCTTTCATTCTAAACATTTGTAAACACTGTTTTTCTATTTTGTTCTTCAAAACTATTATATGGAAAACTAAATTTTCTGTCTTACTCTATAATACACACCACAGAAATATATGCTTTTCCCCATTTTCCTCGATATATTTTAACTCTTTCCAAAAAGTTCTCTTATATGACGGTTTTATTAGCAATCTTTTCTAAATTCACCGTCGCTGTTAAAATTAATTTAAGATAAGACTCGATTAATGTGTTGAATCTTCTAATACATCTCCCACTTAATATTACAATTCAATACGACGCTAATAAATTCGAGACTGTAAAGGTTTGGTGGTTTAACTCTTCTGCCGATGGAGGTAAAGGTTCTTGGGAGGAGTTATCGTTCGTGGATCTCGGTAATGGGGTTATCTTGATTTCTTTAAACCACACCTCGGTCTTTGCCATGACTGGTACCGAACCTGGAGTAATTCCTGATGATACTAATGGAAGTACTGGCGGCGGAGGTGCTGGTGGCGGTGGCGATACTGGCGTTAGCGACGACGAACCAGCGGAATCAATTGAAGAACCCCCGATTTTCATGATTATCATTATAATTATCATTGCTATCATAACAGTTCTAACCATTGGTGGAGCTATAATACTCATAAAGATGTCAAAACAAGGTAAAACAATTTCTCTTATTCAAAAGGGTGAACAAAAAACCACGGGTGGTAAACGAATCGAAGCTCCTGCTCTCATTGCCGAAGGGAAAACGGAAGAAGAAATCGTTGGAGACCCTGAAAAAGCAAAAAGATCGCATTGAAACGAAATAAATTTTGTACTCGAATTTCCGAGCACGAAACCCGTTCAAGCTCTTTAACCTCAATTATTGATCCAGAATTGGCCTTAACAAGAGTGGTTTCAGTTATCAATGGGGAAAAGTTATATACTACGAATGGGTCAATAGCAGATTACTTCATTGCTTACGGCGTTTCAAATCCCTCTGATCTTCCTGGCTCCATGTATCAAGTAGTTGCTGAAAAAGGGAAAAAGTAAATGCCAGAAATAGAAAATGAGTTAAAAAATCAATTAAAAACTGATATTCAATTTAAATTAAAAGTAGAAATGAAAAATGATTATTGTTATTGTAGTATTTATTGTCTTATAGTTATTATTACCTATTCAATATTAATTCCTCCCAGAATACGAGGAAGGCATCGACAGCGCTGATAAAACTCAAGAGCGCGAAGAATTCCAGGTAGAGTACGAAGAAAAACAGGAAGCGCGCGCAGAACGAGGAGTGATGACCGACAAGGACATCACATAATTTCTTAGGTTCAAATCTCGTAGGATATTCTCTTTTATCTAAAATATCATAAGTCCAAATTAATTCAAGACTATTATTTAGATTTAATTTAGCATCAATTAACTCAGATAAATATTTTGAAATCTTGCTTCATAAATTAGAGAAGTATGAGATTCTTGCTCTTTATAAAAGATGTTCTCTTCTACTTCAGGAAATGACTCTTTTATCAAGAGTTTAAGGGATTTTTCCAACCTAAAAACTTTCTCGACTTCATTAGCGTGCCTCTTGATAATAGATTCGTCCTTTATAATTATACAAGATTTGAAATCTCTTCCTATTAATATCTCTTTAAAATCTTTAATGATAATATAGATTTCATGGTCAAACTTAACATCGTAAAATTTTATATTACCAAGAGCTGTCATGGATTTAATAACATTTCCATAAGGTTCCAAATCTGCAGAAACGATATACATGAATTTAGTATATTTTTTATGATAAGCATATTCAGATAAATATGATATGAGATTTACCAAAAAATCGTTTGATATTAATATTAGCGAATTATCAGTTTGTTCAATCATTTTAACAGAATATTTAATAATTTCTTTTTCATTAGATAGACTATCTACATGTGTGATATTATTCTGTAAATCAGTAATTATTTCCTTAGATAAATTAAGTTCCAAGATAATTTCCTTTTTACTTAAATTTTTAGAACATACTTGAGAATCATCTTCTTTAATTAACTCAATTTCAAGATCTTCCATGAATCGTAATCCCATTATTTCGTCAAATATTTTCTCCGATTTAGTTATATCTGAAAAATTTTCCTTAAATAAATCTTTTATGGCTTTTCTACTTCTTCCTAAACCTTCTTCGGTATAATCAGATTCCCAGCCAATTTCGAAACTTTTAACTCCTTCGGGGGTGTTTGGATATAGGACTAAAATTCTATTTGGAACTTGGCTTTTTTTTTCTTTTAGATACGTTAATAGAGCGTGACTGGCATACCAATGGTTTAACCTGAATACTTCTCGCTGATTTTCTTTAAAAATGTAGTTCGTATCGTCATAAAACCTTGAGTTCCCCAATACAGAAACAAAAGTGATATTTTCCATGATATTCACCTTAAAAATATGTTACATCATTATTCAAATTTAAAACTTTTTTTTTAAAAATGAAGATATAGTTACATCCGTTTTCGACGGAGAATCCTAAGGAAATAGAAAAAGAGAAACAAATAATCTAATAAGAAAAAACTCGCCGTGAATTATTGATTTAATGATAAATTACCTTTCTTTTTTTATCAAGATGATCAACATTCTTTTTCTGATGGGGAGTGTTTCATTACTCGTTAAACATATCGTAACATCTGCAACAACATGCATTGATAATATCATCAAAAATGAAAGTGTTTCAAATTACTTTAATAAAAAGTTCTACTAAAGTAGCCATGTTTTTAAGATTGAACGCGGAACTTTTTAGCTCTTGGTCGATATTAACATCTTTTACCATTTTTTCTGCGATATTTCTAAGTTTTTCGCAGTCCTTTTTGCTTATTGAAGCGATCCCGTGGGCAAAAATCGACTGGTTTCGCTTTTCTACCGCTTGATAAGTCTTGAGAATGACGTCGTTATTAACGCTCTCATCCCCAATCACGTTCCTGAAAATGAGTCCTGCGAGCAGTCCAATCTTCCTTGGTAATAGGTTACTGCCTTTATACGCGTCGCTTTTCGATTGTTTTTCGTATATCATCCTCCAGATCTTATTGTATTGGTTTAAAATCATTTCTTCCACGTCTTCGTTCTTCGTTTGATCCAATTTCGATAACCGAGTTTTAACACTATCAGGAAAATTCGTGTAATCAGGATTTTGAGTGTCAAAATTGTACTCGTGATATAACGCTCGTTGATTTATCATTTCTATGACACGATAATACTTTAGAGCGGCGTTATTGTAGTTAGAATTGAAGAACTCTCTATTTGCATTCGTCAAGACATCGTATATGAGTAGGGGAGATATTTTCTCTACTTCTAACCCACCATTCTCAATGGAGTTATTAATTTCACGTAAATAAGTCTCCCAAGAGCCTAAAATTTTAAATAAATCGTCTTGAATTGGAGATAATTTATCGCTTAACTTCCTAGCGGTCTTTTTCGCCTTATCGATAAATTTCAAGGCATTCGAGTAGTCAATCACGTCCCAGAAATACAAAACATTGGCAACGCACGCTAGTAATTCTGGAAACATCGGATTGTTGGATGACTGCTTGATGAAATTAAACGCGTTTCTTGCGTTGTTAAAATTTAAGCTTTTAAAATGATTTAGCCCCTCGATTAATTTATCGTCTCGGTAGATGTCGAACGGATTGGTAATGCGAACTAACACCTCCGAGCCTGGTTCAGGACGCCTTAAATCGGGATTGTATTTTTGGTTGTTCACGTATAAAATGTCTACATTAAAAATTGTTGCCGCAATGCCACAACCAACGCTCATGATCTTGGTACCTCCCGTTGGATCCAACGCAATGTCGTTTTCGTCGAGCCCCTTTTCTCTCGTTAAAAACTTTAGCCCCTTTTTTACGAGGGCATAGGAGTCTGCCGCAGAAACCCTTTGTATTAACTCCCGTTTGTATTGGGACGGCTTTAAGTTGGTTTCTTCGATTATTTTATCTAATGTCTTTTCGGATTCTCTCGTGTAAATGAAGTAAACGCACTCTGGATCGTTCACCAAGACGCTTAAAACGATGGGCTCCGGGGAGAATCCCACGGTAAAGATAATTCCCTTGTATTTTTTTAATTGCGCGTCTAGTCTCGCCTCTAAAACAATTTTTTCCTTGCTTAACTCCCATATTTCTTCAACGATTAACGAGACATTCTCGTCCTTTCCTTTCAATTGCGCAACTTGAGACAATTTCTCTTTTATTTCTGAAGTAATAGTGGCAATGTCTTTTTCGTATTTACCATCCATTCTAAAATTACCCAATTTTTGTTCAGATTGAATTACTCGGATTTTTTTTAAAAATTCTCCGGTTTTTTGTTTTAGTAAATCTCCTTGTTTTTTAAGTTTTGATTTTTTTTTTGTTTCGCGTGTTTTCATATTTATACTATTTAATAAATTTCGAGCATTAAACACGATTTTTTTGAATCATTTTTTGTTTAGATTTTTTTCATTAATTTCCTCGAGTGAAAATGCTTTTATTTAAAAATTAAGGCGAGTTGATCTTATGATTTTCTTATATTTTTATGAACTTTCAGAACTAGCGGTAAACTTAAAAGTTCGGAAACTCTTTAATTTAATTCAAGATAAACTACTTGCTTGCTCAAGTTATAAAAATAAGAGAAGTTATCTTCATTCTCCTAAGCCTTATTTTCGTCGAGCTTCTTTTTAAATAAGTCGAAATTTCTTCGATGCTCGAAAGAAA
>JAUXAJ010000137.1 GCA_030620005.1 Promethearchaeota archaeon
ATTACATTCAATGACGAAGACCTCTTCATCCTGAATTAAATATTGAACATTGAAGGGCCCTTTAATTCTAAGTGCTAAAGCAATTTGCGTGGTATAATCCTTAATTTTTTCTACAATTTCCTTTGAAATTGTTTGGGGAGGAATTACCATACACGCGTCCCCGCTGTGAGTACCAGCATTTTCAATATGTTCAATAATCGCACCGATGAAGACATTTTCACTATCTGAAATCCCATCGCACTCAACCTCCTTGGAATTCGTAAAAAACTTGGTAATTACAACGGGATATTCTTTTGAAACCGCAGCCGCAAGATCGAGCGTGTCTATTAAAGTTTTTTCGTCGTAAGAAACCCTCATTGCAGCTCCACTTAAGACATAAGATGGTCTTACTAAGACGGGGTATCCTGTTTTTTTAGCAAATTCCAAGGCTTTGTCTTTATCAACTAGCATCGCCCACTCTGGTTGCTTTATGCCAAGTTGATCTAATAGCGTGCTAAACTTGGCTCTATCTTCTGCCATGTCGATTCTTTTGCCATGAGTTCCTAAAATATTCAAATTTGTTCTTCTGAAAAATTCAGAATATTTAGAAAATTTGGATGCTAAGTTCTGAGCTATTTGACCCCCAGCAGATACAACAATACCGTAAGCTTTTTCAAGCTCGCAAATATCTAATACTCTTTCTCCTGAGAGCTCCTCGAAATAGAGCTTATCTGCTGTTTCTGTGTCGGTGCTCACGGTTTCAGGGTTATAATTAATTATAATGGTTTGATCTACACCTAATCTCCTGAGACCCCAGAGGAGATTTACTGTACAATTATCAAATTCAACTGAACTTCCAATCCTATACGTGCCCGAGCCAAGAACTATTACTTTTTTAATACTAGATTGTCTTTCTTTTTCAAAATCTATATCGTGCTCTGAAGCAGCATAGGTTAAATAAAGATAGTTTGTTTTAGCAGGCCATTCCGCAGCTAAAGTATCAATTCTTTTAACATATGGATTTATTCTCAAATTTTTTCTCAAATTCCGAATTTTTATCGTATCAACGCCCATGATTGTTCCAATTTGTCCGTCTGAGAAGCCATATATTTTTGCTCGTTTTAACCAATACAATTTCTCTTCTTTAGATGATTTCAAGAAGTCCAAATTTGCGAGCCCGTATTCTAAATCTATAATGTTTTTTAATTTATACAAAAACCATTTATCAACGCGAGATAATTCATTTATTTCATCAATTGAAATTCCTCTTTTAATTGCTTCTGCCAATCTAAAGAGTCTTAAATCCGTGGGATTGCGTAAAGCATATTTTAATTCGTTTAAATCCTCAATAGGTTTTAGATCGTTCGCAATTAGACCTTTCATTCCTATATCTAGCATTCTTATAGCTTTTTGCAATACTTCTTCAAATGTTCTTCCGATAGCCATGACTTCTCCCACAGATTTCATCTGTGATCCAATTCTCCTGTCAACGCGATGGAACTTGGTTAAATCCCAGCGCGGTATTTTTAACACGAGGTAATCTAACGCCGGTTCAAAACATGCTGTAGTTATACCGGTAATTTTGTTTTTTAGTTCAGGTAAAGTGTATCCTATCGCCAATTTTGCTGCGATATAAGCTAAGGGATAACCAGTGGCTTTTGATGCTAAAGCAGAAGATCTTGAGAGTCGAGCATTCACTTCTATAACGCGAAACTCATTTGAAACGGGATTCAAGGCGTATTGAACATTGCATTCGCCGATTATTCCTAAATTCCTTATAATACGTATAGAGGCTGATCGCAATATATGATATTCTTCATTCGTAAGCGTCTGGGAGGGAGCAACTACGATACTTTCGCCCGTGTGGATTCCCACAGGGTCAAAGTTCTCCATATTACAATTTATAAAGCAATTATCAACGGAATCGCGAACTACCTCGTATTCTATCTCTTTCCAACCCCAAACACTCTCTTCAATTAAAATTTGGTTAATTCTCGATTGAGCCAAGCCTCTTCGTGCCATTTTTTCAAAATCCTTCATGTTTTGAATGATGCCCGAGCCTCTTCCGCCTAAAGTATATGCAACTCTTAGCATTAGCGGAAATCCAAAAGTATTCGCAACCTTAATAGCTTCTGAATACGAGGTAACCGCTTTACTTCTACATACTTTAGCGTTTGCTCTTAGCATTGCTTTAACAAACATGTCCCGATCTTCCGTGGCTTGAATGGCTTTAATAGGAGTTCCTAAAACTTTAACATTATATTTTTCAAGGATGCCTTGTTCTTCTAATTCAACACCGACATTTAGTGCAGTCTGTCCTCCAAATGCTAACAAAATGCCATCTGGGCGCTCTTTTTTTATAACTTCTTCAACATATTTTAGATTGACGGGCAGTAAATAAACTCTATCTGATAATCCAGGGTCTGTTTGCACAGTAGCAATATTTGGATTAATGAGTATAGTTTCAATTCCCTCTTCTTTAAGAGCTTTAAGAACTTGGCTTCCTGAGTAATCAAACTCACCCGCTTGCCCAATTTTGATCCCACCTGAACCTAATACGAGAGCTTTTTTAATTGATTTGTCCAACGGCATGACAATCACAACTCCATTAGCTCTATAAATTTATCAAACAAATACAACGAATCCAAAGGCCCAGGGCACGCTTCAGGATGAAATTGAACGGCAATAATGGGCTTACTTTCGTGAATCAATCCTTCATTTGTTCCATCATCAATATTTTTTAGAAACTCCTTAAAACCATTCTTTTCAAAATTTTTAACGCAAAATCCGTGGTTTTGCGAGGTAATATAGCAACGCTTAGAAATAGGATCGATAACGGTTTTGTTTCCCCCTCTATGCCCGTATTTCAATTTATATTTGGATCCTCCTGCTGCTAATCCCAAGATCTGATTGCCTAAACAAATACCGAAAGTCGGGACATTATCCTTTATTAAATTTTTACACACTTCTATAGCACTTTTACATATGGCTGGATCGCCGGGACCATTTGATATAAATACGCCATTAGGGCTATAGGACATTATTTTTTCGTAATTATAATTATATGGAACGATAACGCATTCCAAACCTCGAGAGACAAAATTTCGTAAAATGTTTAATTTCATGCCGCAATCTAAAATAACAACTCTCCCTATTGGATTCGATGGAGAATAAATTTTCGTTTCTTTCGTAGAAACTTCGCTAACTAAATGCCGTAAGTTTGGATCTTCAATGTTTTTCGCTTCTTCCTTTAATTCTTTTAGTTTTGGCGTTTCTCCTGGATTATAGACCGCCAAAATTCCTAACTGAACTCCTTCTTCCCTTAGTATTTTAGTAATCCTTCTCGTATCAACCCATTCGATACCTGGAACATATTCTTCGAGAAGAAATTCGTTTAAAGTTTTAATACTTTCGTGGTGGTTTGGATTTTTGCAACATTCATTAACTACAAATCCACTTACTTTAATGGAATTTGATTCAAAGTACCTCGTGATTCCATATTCATCAGTTTCCCAAGCAGGAACGCCGTAATTTCCTACAAGGGGATGCGTCATCACAACGATCTGCCCTTCATAGGAGGGATCTGTTAAAGTTTCGTTATAGCCGGCACCAGTAATAGTTGTAAATACGATTTCACCAGAAATCTTTTTAGTTGCCCCGAAGCCGATTCCTTCAAAATGGCGGCCATCTTGGAGCATTAAGATTGCCGGTCTTTCTTTTTTGTATAACATGTTAAGCTACGCATGCTTTTTCTCTTATATGGTTAAAACATCGGTAGCTATTAATTTTTATTATAAAAATTATTAATGGATTAAAATTTTTTATATCTCTAAATAGATTTAATTCCAGCGCTTATTACCATATTTTTCGTATAACCTCTGCAACGAAGCCAGGTGATGTTCATTTTCAGATTTCACTCGCCAAATACACTTTTCACATTCGTGATGGGGTAAGTGTATTTTTGCCATTTTATCTTTCACGCATTCATCACCGTTTCGAATCATGAAACAGTATTTACTAGGGTCATTACATTTCATCAGTCTAAAAAATCAATTTCTATATTTTTTTCAATCATCATCGTCGTCGTCGTCGTCGTCATCTTCGTCATCATCGTCCTCGCCATCGGCGTCATCGTCGCCATCGGCAACCCCTATATAAATTTCAGCTTCACTGTGGCATGTTTCGCAATATGGAAATCCTTCCACATAAATCGCCTTCTTTTTTGGAATTTTTTTTCCACAATATTTACACGATTTTCCCATTTTTTTATACACTTCATTGTTTTTTGTTCTTATTTTCTATACTCACCAATTGGTTTTAAAATTTTCTATTTCAAAAATTAAATACCAAGTTAAATTGGTCGAAACTCATGACATGGTAAATGTCTTCTTGCGCTGGGCTTCGCGTTTCAATAAAAATAAGGAATTTTTTCAGAGAAATTTTATTAGAATATTGTTTTAAAAATAGCTCCTTCTTTTCTCTCTAAATTTGATACATTCTTTTACGATTTCTCTTTAAATTTAATACACTCTTTTATGAATTCTGAGTAGATCTTGGAGGGTCTAAAAGGTTTTGATTTAAACTCCGGGTGGAATTGCGTCCCTATCATGAAATGATCCTTTCGATCTAACTCAATGCTATTAATGATTAATCCTTTTGGATCCTTGCTTGAAACGACTATTCCCTTATTTTTTGAGGCATCTGTGATATATTTTGCATTAATATGATACCTATGACGAAATCGCTCAATTATTTCTTCTTGTTCGTACGCTTTAAAAATTCTTGTTCCTTTTTCTAAAACGACTCTTAAGCCTCCTAACCTCATCGTGCCTCCTTTTTCTTCTACACCTTTTTGACTTTCCAAAAGGTCTACCACGGGATATGGGGTGTTAGGATCGATCTCCATGGAGTTTGCTCCCTTTAAACCGAGATATTTTCTACAAAAAGCAATAAAAAATATTTGAGCACCAAAGCAAATGCCTAGAAAAGGGTATTTTTTTTCCATGGCGAATTCAGCAGATTTAATCATGCCTTCGACTGCTCTTTCACCAAATCCGGGAGTTAACAAGATTCCGTGGCAATCCTTCAATTCTTCTTCAATATTGGTTTCTTCAGTAATATTTATCATTTTAAGCTCTGTTTTAAACCCTTGATGTGCTGCGGCGTGTTTTAACGCGTCGTTAATGGAAATATAAGAATCTGAAATGTTAAAATATTTTCCGGGCATTCCAATCCTCACGATATCTTTCAAATTTCTGAAAATATCCACAGTTTTTTTCCATTCAGAAAAATTAGTAACTTCGCTAAAAGATACTAATTTTGCTTTTAAATCTAAAAGTTCACACAAGAAATCGCCTAAATTTTGCTCCTCAAATAAAAGAGGCAACTCGTAAACGCTCTCTAAATCGGGGTTGGAAATAACAGCTACATCAGGAAGGTTGGAAAATAACGACAGTTTATTTTTAATTTCTTCTTCTAAAGGTTTTTCACTTCTTCCAATTAAGATATCTGGTTGCAATCCCGCACTTTGGAGCATTTTTACAGAGTGTTGAGTTGGCTTGGATTTTTGCTGGCCAACAGCCTTAGAATACGGTATTAAAGTAATATGTACGAGTGCTGTATGTTTTTTAGGTAATTCTAATCGGAGTTGTCTGAAAGATTCTAGAAAAATGCTGGATTCTAAATCGCCTACGGTACCTCCACATTCAATCAGTAAGACATCTAAGTCTTCATTTTCAGCTATGTCTAACAACCTTTCTTTAATCATGTTTGTACAATGAGGTATTATTTGAACAGTCCTCCCAAGGAATTTTCCTTTCCTCTCACTAAGAATTGTCGACAAGTAAATTTGACCCGATGTTATGTTGTTCCTCGGATGTATTTCTATGCCCAAGAATCTTTCGTAAGTTCCAAAATCTTGGTCTATCTCAGATATTCTGTATGTTCTCTCATCAGAATCAGGAACGGGTCTAAAATCCCAAACCTTTTCTGTAATAAAACATTCGCCGTGTTCAATCGGATTCAGCGTCCCAGGATCTACATTTAGATAAGGGTCAATTTTAACTACTGAAACATTAAAACCACGAAATTGAAGAATCTTGCCTAAACTAGCTGTAGCAACACCCTTTCCTATTCCACTCATTACTCCGCCAGTAACAAAAACGAGTTTACATTTACCAGCCATAATTTTCTCAATAATACCTAATACAATTATCTCCTGATATATTTCTGAAATTCAGATTAATATCACGGATTTTGTTTTATATAATGATATAATATAATGACAGCAAGCCTAAAAAAATTTTGTTTTTATTTTTGTTTTTTTTTTTAAAGGAATTAAAAAAGGAGGAATAGAAGGACAAACAAAAGGAAAAGAGATTAAAACGAATTTGAACTTTAATCAGGTTTTAAGTTATAATTTAAATCAAGGAATTTCCTTTTAAATTCATTTAAATATTTAAACTCTCTTATAACTCTAATGACGCATCTATTATTTTTATTATATTTATCAAATACCAACCGCTTCTTTCACACGTTTACTGTAAGAATTTATACCCAATCTAACTTCCAACATGTACCACGACATATCTGGACCATCCCTTCTTGAAGAAATCAGCATTGGGTAATCTTGAACGCCTAACCAATCTTTGGAACTAAACTCGTGAGATGGAAAAGAAAATTCGAAACCATCTGAAAAAACTATCTGGAAATTTGTACCACATCTTATTTCATTTAGACCACATCTTATTTCATTTAGCACGACGAGCAGCATGAGAGCTCCTAAATCCAAGTGCACGATTTGAAGTAATTTCTACAATAACATCGACAAATTGGAGAAGGATGAGAATAAAATCTTATTAGTAAAGAACTAGATTTTTTACTTTCCTTTAAAAACAGGTTCTCTTTTTTGTGATAAGGCCTTAGTTGATTCTCGAAAGTCGTGTGTTTTTATAGCGGCCTTATATCCTTCGTTTTCTAAATCTAATGTTCTTGAGACTATATCCTTGAAGTAGTCGTGCATTGTTTTTTTCATTAGTTTTATGGCCATATACGGGGCTTTAGGAGGGATTAATTTAAGCGCTTGTTCTCTTGCGTAATCTAACAATTCATCCGGAGGCAGGACCTTGTTTACCAAACCAAGCTTTTCTGCTTCATTAGCCGAGATTTTATCGCCGAAATAAAATATTTCTTTGGCTTTTTGAAAACCTAGGTAAAACGGTAGTAAATAATCGTTCGCAAATTCAGCTATGACGGCTCTTTTAGCAAAATAAAATCCTAACCAAGCATCTCCAGACATGTAGATTAAATCCGCACCAATTAAAGGCATTGTTATTCCTGCTCCAATAGCGAGCCCATTTATAGCAGCTATGACGGGTTTTGAAAAATTAAATAACTTCATGCAAGTTCGTTTTTGCGCCATATCCATTAAATTTATTTCCTTTTTAATTTCAGGCGAAATTGAAGTGAGCATTTTAGCATTATAATACCCGCCGGAGGAAAACGCATTACCTTCCTTACTCCCAGTCATTATTAAAACTTTTGCATCCTTGTCTTCTTCCATATCAGCAAGAACGGTTTCAATTTCTAAAAAAGTAACGAAAGAAAGCGCATTTCGTCTCTTTGGAGTATTAAATGTCATGGTACAAACTCCGTTTTCTTCTTTTTCGTAAATTATATCCGTTAAATCTTCTAATTTCATTTCTATTTCAATGCATCCTTTTTTTATTGTGGGATACTCATTTCCCCTTAAATCTTGGTTCTCTTTTCTGCATTAATGCCTTAGTAGACTCCCTAAAATCGTGCGTTTTAAATAGCGCCCTAAGGCCTTCGTTTTCAAGATCTAACGTTCGCGAAGCAATGTCAATGAAATAATCGTGCATTGTTTTTTTCATCAATTTAATAGCCATGCTTGGAGCTTTTGGGGGAATCAATCTAAGAGCTTGTTCTCTTACGTAGGACAATAGCTCTTCCGGAGGTAATACTTTATTAACCAAGCCAAGCTTCTCAGCTTCTTGAGCTGTAATTTTATCGCCAAAATAAATGATTTCCTTAGCTTTTTGAAAACCTACATAAAAAGGCAAGATGAAAGATAGCGAAAATTCTGGAACTACCGATCTTTTAACGAAATAGAATCCTAACCAAGCGTCCTCTGCCATGTAAATCAAGTCTGCACCTGCTAATGGCATTGTAATACCCGCACCTATGGCTAAACCGTTAATAGCGGCAATTACAGGCTTTGGAAACTTCCAAAGTTTCATGCATAACCTTTTCTGGGCGATATCCGTGAGATCAATATCTTTCAATATTTCTTGAGGTATTGACGTGATCATTTTCATGTTGAAATAACCCCCAGACGAGAAGGCATTTCCTTCTTTAGAACCAGTAATAATTAATACTCGTGCGTTCTTATCTGATTCCATGTCATCAAGCGCCGTTATAATTTCCAAAAAAGTGACAAAAGACATGGCGTTCCTTCTCTTAGGAGTATTAATCGTAATGGTACAAATTCCATTATCCTCCTTTTCATATATTATATCATTAAAATCTTCAATCTTCATTCTTTTTTAAACCACCGTATTTATTTTTTCTCTTTTAAGCCATTACAAATATGGAATAACACAAATAAAAGCCAACGCTTCATTGCCATTGTTTACAACCCCATGTGGATGATTGGGAGGGACATAAATTACTTCACCTTGTTTTACTTCCATTATATTCCCTTGCTCGTCAACGAATTGACCTTGCCCTTGTAAAATGTATATATGATGTTCCTCGGGGTGGTCGTGCAGGCCTATTTGACCACCGGGCTGGAATTCTATTCGTCGAGTAGCAAAATTTTTAGCACCATCTTCTTTAGTAATTAGCCATTGAATGGTCGTCTTAGTTGCATTGGCTTTAATTATTATTTCTTTCTTAACATCTTTAATATTCTTCTTAATCATTTTTCGTTCATTTTAGTTTTTAATCATTAATTAAATTTATAAAAAAAAAAAAATTTCTACATGTTTTTATAAAAACTATTGCCGCTATAGCATTTTAAAATGTTGCCTGAGAGCTAAACTCATTATATATTGTTGCATTTGCCTCGTGCCTCCGCCCGTTTCGTGGATTCTCGAAACACCTAATAGATCTTCCATTAACGTATTGTCACACAATCCCGCTCCAGCCATAATATTTGCACAACCATAACACACTCTTTCCGTTAACCTCGCGCTCTGGGACTTTAATTGCGATGCGTTTGCTACGAGAGCGAGATTTAAGTCTTTAGGTAGCTTTCCATTGAATTGCTCCATTCTTTCATCAACAATTTGACAAATATGCAAAGCAGCAAGCGTTAAATTCATTGTTTTTGCCCATAAATCAGTTAACGGGAATCCCAATCCTTGATATTTCAAAATTTCTTGGTTAAATTGTTTCCTCATGTTAGCATAAATAACCGCGTGAGATAACGCGTTCCACGCTTCAGAAATATTTAGAAGCACTATCCCTATCCGTTCCAAATTTAATCCTTCAAAAAGATATTCCCTACCTTGACCGGGGGGTCCTATGACACAATCCTTGGGAACTCTGAGGTTTGTAAAGATTTCTTTACCAATATGAATTCTTGGAGTCCACGGAATATTCACCCTTTCAACACTCCAACCTTCCCAAGATGTATCTACTAAAAATTGACCCATTGTATTTCCATTATCCTTTTCAGTAACCGCGTAAACAACAGCCCAGTCTGCTTTTGGACCGTTTGTCTGATAAATTTTTTGACCGTCAAGCGTAAAACTTCCATCTTCATTTTCTTTACTGATGGACACCATGTGAACGGCATCTGATCCCCTTTCAGGTTCAGTAATGCAAATACAACCTAATTTCTCACCCGTTACCATTTCTTTTAGTGCTCTTAAACGAATATCAATACCTTCGTTGTGAAGGAGCAAGGGATTGCACGCAAGAACCGTGGTGCCCATGCCCATGGCTAATTGAGGGTCAAAAAAATCAGTCGCAAGCGTCCTCATGAATTCGGCCGTCATGCCATGAGGTTCAAGATTTAATCCTAATTCATTAAAATTACTAACTCGAGTAATTAATCCTGCTTTGCCGATCTCTGGAATCCATTGATAAAAGTCTTCTTTATGAGTAATTTCGTGTGTTTTTTCAAAATTAACGTAAAATTTCTGCGCTTTTCGAAGAAACTTAAAGTACTCTGGTTTTAGAACGGCCATCAAGTTGTTGTTAAGAAATTGATAACGATTCTTCAAGCTCATTTTCTCCATTATCTCACTATCAATGCACGGAACATCTCCTTTTTTTCCTGCCATTTAAATCAACTCTCTATTATTATTTAAGATTTATTATTATAAATAGTATTAAACTGAATTCTTAAAATAGTTTTATAATTCAATTATATCTTAATTAGCAATACATATTTAAATGTTTTCAATCAAGTGAATTTCGAATGAACTAAAGTAGCTTGGTATATTGTATCTTTAAGAAATTTATTAATAATTCTCTCATGGTTCATTAGTATAAGTAGTACAAAAATAAATTAAAAATAGTGAAAACAGCTGTTTAATTAACATTAACAATTAAAAAAAAAAAAAATTGATTATTTTTGTTATTCTTCTTCTCGAAGCGCTCTTTTTAGCACTTTACCTACTGCTGTTAAGGGCAATTCTTCTTTAAATTCCCAAACTCTCGGATTTTCATACTTAGAAAGCTATTCTGCGGCATACTGTTTTAATCCTTCCTTCATAGCTTCAGTAGATTGGACACCTTCTTTAAGTTGTACGACCGCTTTGACGATTTCGCTCCCAGGTCGATTTGGATCTTTTAACCCTATGATTGCAACCAATTCGATATCTGGATGTTTTGTTAAAATGTCTTCGACATGGACACTGTAAACCTTATAGCCACTCACGATTAACATATCCTTGGTCCTGTCCACAATTGTAATGTAGCCATCTTCGTCCATCACGCCCACATCGCCCGTATGAAGCCAACCGTCTATGATTGTCAGTGAGTTTGCTTCGGGCTTATTATAATAACCCCGTGTAACTTGGGACCCCTTACAAATTATCTCTCCTGGCTTTCCGAGATCTACCTGTTCTCCAGTCTCAATATCAACTAGCCTGAGTTCAGTATCTGGTACAGGTAAACCAACAGTACCGATTTTTTTCTTACCGCGAAATGGATTCATTATAAGAATAGGAGAAGTTTCGGTCATTCCATAGACTTCGAGAAGCTTGTTATTTGCTTTCAGCGAGCTTTTAAAGTCTCTAATTGCTTCTGCGGGAAATGGTGCGGCTCCAGAGACATAAACCTCAATTTTATTTAAGGTATCTTCTGAAACATCCTTGATTTTTGGATTATTCTTGATATTTAGAAACAATGTAGGCACGTTAACTACCATTCGAGGTTTTTTATCGATCATTTCTTTGATTATGTGATCGGTATCTCGAGGATTCGCAATTAATATTTGCGCACTAGAAGTATATACGGTCGTCATGCTCATTGCCAAACCCGCTAAATGAAATAATGGAAACGCGGATAAGTTGACAGCTCCTTCGTCTTTTTCTGTAACGTCAAGCCAAGTCTTTATTTGCTCTATATTTGAAATAATATTCGCGTGAGTAAGTTCCGTTCCCTTGGGCAGCCCAGTTGTTCCACCTGTATATTGAAGTAATGCAAGATCTTTTTCTGTGTTAATTGAAACTTTTTTTACATCAATTTCAGATTCCATTACTTCCTTGAAGTCGAGAACCTTTTTTCCGGGAAACGGTGTCACCTTCCCTTTTGGAATCTTTTTTATTGCTTTACCTAGCGCTACTTTAACTTTCGATAATCCCATGTAATCAGCAATGTTCGTAGTTATGACACATTCGAGATTGGGCGTTTTATCTAGTACTTTAACTAATACTTTCGCATAAACTGCATCTAATGTAACAAAAAATTTAGATTCACTATCATTTATTTGATAAGCTAATTCATTCGGACTTAAAAGTGGTGAGCAACCAGAAGCAACTCCACCAACAAGTAATGTTCCGTAATGAGCGGCCAAGTATTGAGGACAATTTGGTAAATTAATTGCAACGCGATTACCTTTCTTTAAACCATTCTTTTGAAGAAAAGTCGCGAATCTATGTATCATTTCTCGAAGTTCTTTAAAGGAAATCTCACGCTCCATAAAAAAACAACCAGGAGCATCAGGGTATTTCGCCATTGCATCATCAAAAAGTTTTCCCAGACTTTCCTTAGGATAATCCAAAGTAGGTTTCACATGTTTATCGTAACTTTTTAACCATATTTTAGCATCATATGGAGATTTTTTTAATTCCATTTCATAACACCTTCTTTTTAAAATTTGTTAAAAATCTGTTCGGTAATTTTAATTTATGTCTTTTTAGTATTTAAAACTATTTCTATTTTTAAAGAATTTGATTAAAAATGGTGAAAATCGTGAAATATGTCATTATAAAACGATCATTTTAGTCATTAAATGCAATATTGACTTACTCAAATCGGGAGATACGGTCATTAGCGTAATGGTTGTTGCAGCATTAGTAGCTTTAAATATGGGATTATTATCAATTTATCTTATTAAACCACATTCAGAAAGATTAAGATTACCTGAACTCCAACCTTGGAGTGCTGGAGACTGAAATTTTGAATGAAATTTTGAATGAAAAGAAATTTGAAACATTTAAACAAAATATTTCTTAATTTCTT
>JAUXAJ010000104.1 GCA_030620005.1 Promethearchaeota archaeon
CAGAAATCGAAGAATACGCTAAACGCTTAATTAGAGAAGTAGCTCCTGGAGGGGGGTATATATTTGGTTCGGGTCATAGCATAAATCCCGCTGTTACTGTAGATCGATTTGAAGCAATGTATGACATTTTAAAAAAATACAGAAACTATCCAATTAAAGTCCCAAAGTAAAATTTAAACTTAATTTGCATGATTTGCTTACTTTTTTTATTCGTTTTTAATCTAACTTATACTTGATGATTCTTATTCCTTTTGCACGATATTCCGTACAATTCATGCATTCCGGGACTTTACATAAAAAATCTATCTTTGGCAATTCACACGCGTTCCAGAAAGGGCATTTATTTAAATTTATTTTTTCATTAAAATTCGCTTTACTGCTCATGTTAATTCATCTTCTGATTTTTTAAAAGTAAAAAAAAATAAGGAACTAGATTGTTAAAAAATGACGAGTGCCCTGAATTAATGATTTATTTTAATAAAAAACTAGGCATTGCTAAATGAACATTTTTCTTTAAATACTTAAAATTTAATTAATAATAAAACTAAAAAAAAGTCGAAAACATGGGTAGAGACCGTTGTAAACAATAAATTAGCAGTCTCTACAAGGTTTTATATAATGATCGTGATGTGATATATATGGCAAATGCACATAGTAAGAGTTTTTTTGGTCAAACCACGGGGTTGATCATCAGCAGTTCTTCGAAGGAAGACGATTTCATCTTCCTTAAATGCTTAAAAAAAAAAGGGGATGGAACTTGGGAGAAGCTCTCGCGCGGAGAAGGAAAAACTATCAAGTGCTCTTTAGACGAGATTGTCATGATGCTACAAGTTTTAAAGCGAAAAATTAGTAATTGGAATAGTTATCACACATATAAAGACACTAACACCCAAATAAACTTTAATTGGAAAGAGGAAAGCGGCAAAAAGATCGTTTGGATAAGGATTGGGGATTATTCGAAGATGTTAACCGTTCCACAGATCGAAATTCTCAAGTTACTATTGGAACACTTGTTAAAAGAGAAAATCAAGCACGCTACCGGCCCGGGTGTGTCAATTTCTAAAAAATACATTAGTAATGGCACCGAAATTAAACAAAAAAGGCTAATGAAAATAAATGAGAACTATAACAAGGGTTCCAAAGACACGAAAACAATCGTTAGAGAAGTGAAACATTTGGGGGGCAGTTCAAGTCGAAAAATGCGGGGTCATGGTAACGAAGCGAATCAAATCGAAGGAACTATAAAAGGTGAAACTGAAAAAGCTTTACTTATAAAATTTTTAAAAGGAGATGAATCATGGATTCCAAAATCTACAATTAACCCGGATTATGAACCTGCTAAAGAAATAAGTCAAACTTTTTTAATTGATAATTGGGTTTTAAAAAAAAATAAAATAATCACTTAAATTCTTCATTATAATAATTTAATCGGAGATTTTTACAATAATTCTTAAATTAGTTAATAAAGTCAAATTAAATAATGAAATCAAATAAAAGCAGGAAAATAACTATTACAATGCTTCTTTTTTATTATCATTGGATTCTTTTAACTCTTCAAAACTATCAAAAATCACTTTTAATTCATTAAGAGATAAAACATTTTCGTGGTTAAATTGGTCAAGCGCAGATTTATCAAATTCTAATTTACACTCTGGGCACTCAATGGTGGTATCATATTCAATAATTCTAACATTACCACACCGGGGGCACGAAAATCCTGGATCCTTATTGACCATGTTAAAAGGGATTTTTTATAGTATTTAAATTACAATTAATAATACAAAATAAAAATATATGAATTTACCGAAATAATAATTTATTGTGACTAATTAAGAAATTATACCCAGAACAAGTTTTTTTAATCGCTCAATGCTTCCGAACATTTAACACGATGAAGTATTTTTCATTTAGGACAAATATGCGTTAACCTACGAACTTCTCCTTTGCACACCAAATAACTTCCTTTTCTTTTAAAATTACCTAAAAATTTTAATATTTTAAAAAATCAACACTCCTTTAATCTTTAAATATTTTTGTGAAAAATAATACATCATGCTTAGCTTATTACAAAAAAAATCATATCCCGATTTCAAAAGAGGGACTCATTTAGCAGTAACTCATGATGGTACGATTATTGAAGGATTTTTTATTAAATGGCAACCGAAATTGCATTCGCCAGACGAGCAACTTCTTTTTTTAAGTCAAGATATTGAATGCTATAAAAAGCACATGGAATCCATTTTGAAGCTAAAAAGAATAACTCAAAGTCAATACGAGCAAGCCCTTAAATTTAAACAATATAAAAAGAGTTGCATTAGATGTTTAGACGCTAAAAAAATCATCAGTATTGATTCAAAACCGTTTTATAGTTAATTTTTTTAGTTTTTTAATTCTTTTTTATTGATATTATTAGAAATTATTCAAAGATACTTAGAATTTTTACTTCATGAATAAAAAACAAAATAATTAATTATCCAATGGCAGATATGAAAGAATTTATCAACAACTTCTTAATCTAGGAGAAATTTGCTGAAAGAGTTAAAAAAATGCTTCTAATAATAAATATTATTCAGTTTTAGGAAATTCTTTTTCATTTCCGAAAGAACCACTTGTTGCAAACTCTATTTTCTCGTTCAAGATGTGATCAAGAAGTAATGTTAGAAAATTTATATTTGGAAATTGGAACTTGGTCTTATAATCCCCTATTTTAATTTGCAATACTTGATGATTTTTATCTTCCCATCCAGCATATATTTCTGTTCTATTATCGTTAAAAATGTGATAACCTCGCCATTTTTCATTGTTCCCTTTTAATACTTCTAAAAAACAAAGTATTTCCTCGATTGAAAGCTTTATTATCTTACCTTCTTTTTTAGTAGGTTTTTCCCATGTCTTATCATCTTTTACTTTAATGCATTTAATAAAAACATGAGGAACAAATTTTGAAGGGCTCGTCACAATCATGCCAATATTTTCGCCGAAAAAACATTTATTGTGAAAATCAGCCATTTTAGTTACTTTAAATGTGAGAAATTTTTAATTCATTACAAAAGAATTGATATTAAAGAATAAAAATCCCTACAATTTACACAATTTTGAAACAAGTACTTCATGAAATAGAAAGTTCTTCAAGAACTAATTACATTAGTTCAATCTCAACGAGAACCGATTCAGGAATTTGAATTTTCATGATTAAATGCATTGATCTCTCGTTGGCAATTATTTCAAAAAGGCGTTTATGAATACGCATTTCATATTTAGCCCAAGTCGCAGTTCCTTGACCAGATGGAGCCTTTAATACGGGTACCCTTAACCTTTTTGTTGGTAAAGGGATGGGACCATGTTTACGAATACCTTGGTGCTTACAAACGCTTTCAATTTGTTCGCACACCGACTTTAATGCGCCCAAACCAGTACTACAAAGCCTAATCCTAGCCTTCTGCACAGCTTAAATCCTTGAAGTGTTCGTATTAATTTTTTTATTATTTCTTGTTAGGTTAAATTGTTGCTATTAAATAAATTTTTTTATCTAATGTATTTTTAAACAAAACTAAGAAAATTCTAACAGAAAAGTATTACCTAAATGAAACGTGCTCGAGGTAATCTCTAGCAACCTTAAAGCAACTATTAACTTGCTCTTTTGGAGTAATTGGTAAATTCCTCATTTGGTAATCTGGATGGAATACTAATAAACTATATGGTTGGAGTTAAAGCAGGTGTGCAACCACTCTAAAAATGATGGAACTTATTTGGAATAACAATTCATCCTTTAGGAATATTCGCCCATATCTTAACGAATCAAAAGAGATTCTTTCTATTGAAGATTATACCTCTAGAATGGTGCTTTCAAAACCAGTTATCGCAGCAGTATCCAGATATGCTGTTGTGGAATGACTCGAACTTGCTTTATGGTGCGATATGCGCGTTATTGAGAAAGATGCCATTTTGGTGTGTTTTATCGAAGATTTGGAGTGCCTCTTATAGATGGAGGTACTGTCCGCTTACCGAGATTAATTGGTTTAAGTAGAGCAGTGGATATGATCCTTACAGGACGCCCTGTGACAGCTCAAGAAGCTTTTGATTGGGGATTAGCGAATCGTATCGTGGAGGTGGGTCAATCGAGACCAGAGGCAGAGAAATTAGCTAGAGAAATTGCCGCTTTTCCGAAAATATGCATGAGAAACGATCGTTTATCTACCTATGAACAGTTTGGTATGAACATAAAGGATGACATGGCAAAGGAATTTGAATATGTAATAAAAACTTTAGCAAGTGGAGAATTTTTAGAGGGAAGTGAGGCATTTACTAAAGGAAAACATGGAAGATTCTAACAAAAATATTAAAAAATTTCCAAATCAATAATTAAATTTCCCTATTTGAATATCATAAGCATCGGCTGTTCTATATAATACTTCAATATTTTCAATTGGGTGCCACGTCATTATGTCTGTACAGGGACCAAATACCAAATTATTACTGGGGGCAATAGCCTTAATAACTTTTTCACATTGAATGCGAACTTCATCAGGCGTTCCTTGCCAAAGCAAAACGCTTACATCGATATTTCCATTCCAAGATATTTTATCCCCATACTGTTCATTTAAGGCAATAATATCAACTCCTGCTGCAGGTTCAAGGCCTTGAAGTAGATCCAACCCCATTTCAATGTAATATGGGATCAATTCGTCAATTAGGCCATCTGTGTGTATCATAGTACGGCCACCATGTTTGTGAATCATTTTAAATAGTTCTTTATATCGGGGTAAATAAAGTTTCTGGAATTGCTTGGGTGATAACATCAATCTACCTTTCTGCGCAATATCATCTGTAAAAGCAATAACCATTTCGGAGTCTATATCGAGCAATCTTTTACAAATTTCAATATTTACTTTATGAAGTTCATCAATAGTTTGCTCTAAAAGTCCCGTGGGTTTTCTGAGTTCTTTTGCAAAAGTTAAATAGCCTAAACTGAGCCAATTTCCCTTATGGAGCCCATTTATGATGGGGAAAATGTATATATTATCTTCTTTAATTACCTTTTCGTTATAGAATTTTTCAAATCGATCAAATTTTCTCTGTGGCGGCACAATTCTACGTGGAAATTGTTTGTTACGCATTTTTAACGATGTCCAAGCACCATCAATGTAAAAAAAACGACCATCAGAAGCTTTTTTATGAATACGTCCATCAGCGCAAACTATAGAACCATCTGATCTTATTATAGATTTAAATCCGAATTCTTTAGTCGCCATTCTGTTTGATAAAGTCGGATCTGTTGTTGCATCAATCCCTAAAGCAACTAAAATGGTTTGATCTTGCCCAAATTTTATCCTTCTTTTTCCTTTCATTCTTTTTTCCTTATATTTTTGAACAAAACCATTTTCTGCTTTAAACGCATATGTTGGAATTTTATCGGACACTTCATGGTTAATAGCACAGAGGAATCTTTCTTTATGGGTTAATTTTCGAGTCATATATGTCACGATTTAATAGATTGACAGATTTTATAAATTTTTTTCCTTTTCTGATTAGGTCAGAAAAATTTTAATTAATTAATTTTCGATAATTAGGTGAATTTTACAAATGAATGATAAATGAAAAATTAAATTATAATATATGAAGGTATTCTTGAATTATTGAACTACCATAGCCTAAAGGCTATGGATCCCTAATTCATCGACCGTAGCCTTAACGGAATAAGGTCTTACACGATCTCCAAAGGCGTGAATTCCCATCGTTCCAATGGTATTATCATTAGTATTAATGATCGTGATGTTATCTTCTTTTAATAGTCTAATTCCTTCCTTTCTAAGATTAATGGAAGCGTTTACATCTCTATCGTGGTGAGTCTTACATTCAGGACAAGTCCATTCTCGATCTTTTAATTCAAGCTCTTCATTCATGTATCCACAAATTGAACACAATTTAGACGAAGCAAAAAATCTGTCAACGAGTACTAAATGATTTCGCTCTCTTTTACACTTGTATTCCAAGTAAGTCTTAAATTGATGCCAAGAAAAATCCAAGCTCACGGATTTAGCAAGTCCCTTGTTGAATCTCTTCATCCCGTCCACGTTCAAGTTTTCTAAGATTATTGCCTCAAATGATTTAGATAAGTCATGTGTTATTTTATGAGTCCAATCTTTTTTCTGATTCCTAACCTTGTCATACCTTTTAGCTAGTTCGAGTCTTGCTTTTTTCCTATTTTTTGATCCTACTTTCTTTCTTGATAACGCCCTGTGCTTTCTCTTTAAAACATTTAGATTCTTTCTGTAAAATCTAGGGTTTGAAAATCTAAAGTTCTCGTTTACTAAAAATTCTTTAGCACTCATGTCAAACGCCACAATTTTACTCTCTGAGATTATTCCTTTAGGCTCTTCCGTCTGAATGTTCGCTTTAAAAAGAATTGACGCAAAATAGTGTCTACTTTTATTTTTAGATATGGTTACTTTTTGAATTCCAGCGTCAACAATTCTATCGTCTTTAAACTTCACTTGTAATTTTAGTTTAGGAAGCTTGAGCAGTTTATTATTCCAATCGATCTTAATGTTATTGTTCGTGATGCAAGTTGTATAAGATTGTCTATCGTGTCTTGATTTAAATCTAGGATGTCCGACGTATCTTTTAGTCTTTTTATTCTTCCGTTCTTTAATGTTCCGAAAGAAATTTTTATACGCAGTTTGCAAGTGCCTTCTTGCTTGTTGTAAAGAATTAGAATCTGCTTCTTTTAAGAATGGATAAATTTCTTTGTATTGTTTTTCAGTTCTATACTCATGATCACGCAATTTATCTTTATCGTGCTTATATAATTGGTAGAAGTCCTTTCTTTCTTCTAACATTTTATTATACACGAATCTGCAACATCCAAAATTCTTTGAAAAAAAAGCTTTTTGTTCTTTATTTGGATAGATTCGTATCTTAATTGCGTAATCGAATGTCATGAATTATCTTTAACATGAGAATTTATATATTTAAATGGATATACCCCCCTAGATTAATGAATAATGCAAAATTCATCCATGGCCTAAAGGCAATGGTATTCTTTTGCGAAAAATGATAAAATAATAATTTATTATCTAAAATAGTAAAATTAAGAGAAAGAATTAGTTCAATTTAATTACTAAAAGAGGATAAGAAAATAACGAAATAAATGCTTTTACTTATTTTAATATTTTCTGAATTCATTTGCTGCATCAAACATGGCAACTATATTTTGAGGTGGGACTTCAGCGGTAATGTTATGGATATTAGCCGTAACAAAACCTCCACTTGGTTTTAAACATTTAAAATTTCTTCTGACTTCTTCTCTAATTTGTTCAGGTGTTCCAAAAGGTAAAGTGCTTTGAGTATTACACATGCCGCCCCAAAATGTAATCATATTGCCAAAACGTTTTTTTAAACTACAAGGTTCCATATCGTATGCCGAGATCTGAACAGGATTAACCGCATCATATCCAATATCTGAAAAATGTGGGATAAATAATGGAATTGAGCCACAACTATGATAATTAATCTTAACATCTGCTAATTCATGTACTTTATCAGAAAGTTTCTTTTCCACAGGCTTTATCATATTTTCATAAATTTTTAAATTCATCCATGGACCTGCTTGTTCGGCTAAATCTCCATTAATACAAACTACATCTAAAAATTCTCCAACTTCGTTTAAAAAAGTCGTAATATAGTCTGTCCAATACTTTAAAAATCCTTCCATCGCCGTAATTATCAATTCTGGTTTCGTTCTTAAATATATTAAAGCTTTAATAAATCCAAAGATGAAAGTGGTATATTCGAAAACACAGCCAGCAGTAGACGTAATTAAAGCATAATCAGTTGTATTTTTTAACTTTTTAGCATGGTTCTTTAATCCTTTAAAAGGAGATTTATCTGTACCATCAGGCCAGTCGTAATTTTCAATCTCACTTATAGTTTTAAAATCAGAAAAAGGATGAATAACCGGGTCGTAATATAATATCTCATCTAAATCTTTCTCGGCGAAATTTCCCCAAAAACAACCAAATTGATCATAAACTCCTACATATTTTCCTTCATATTGGACTTGGACATCATTAGCATTGACAATTTGTCCGAAAGGTCGGACATATCTTGTATCAATTTCAAACCTTTCTAATAAATCTTCGCATGGAACTACTAGCTGTTGAACAAAATCATAATATTGGATATTCTTATCTTCAATTCCAAGGTATTCTAACAATCTTTTATAAGCTTTAATGTGAATTCCTGATACATTTCCACCTAAGTCTATAGGGACTTTATCTGGTTCTTTATGATTTAAGGTAGTAATAACTCTTTCTCTTGAATTCATGAAAAATCATTAATGATAAAAAATGCTAATTTAATTATTAAACATAATAAATTCATGAAACATAAAAATTAAATGTTGATATCAGCATCCATTATTACTCCCTTCATAAAAAGCAAACGCTGGCAGTTCTTTCCGTGATTTTCAAAAATAATTTAAACATAAAATTTCTATGATTGAATTTAGTGGTGGTTGGAAGCGACAACACCCCATCGGAGCAGTAGGGCTCTTTATTGGAAAAGCTAACATGATATTTTCTAAAACACTAAAAGCAGAACAGTTTTAATACTTTTTAGAAGGAATTCTTGCCATATATCAAGGTAAAGGAAAAATTATAATACATACAGATAACACCTGAGCTCATCAATCGAAAAGTTTAGTACCCTTTTTGGAAGCCCATAAAGATAAGCTCGAATTGAAGTTTTTACCAAAATATTATCTAGATTTTAACCCTACTGAGTGGAAGAAAATGCGTAAGTAAGTGGCATGTAACACATGTTATAAAGGAAAATCTCACTAATATTTAAAAATTATGATTGAATTCTTTTTCATAACACATTTTCTATATTTAAATTATAAATCTTATTAAATAAATATGTGAAGTTATCATGAATCAAGAGAATATTATTCAAAGGGAAAAAAGTAAAACAAGCAAATTTTTAATTTATGCGATGCCAAAATTTGGCACATCTGTTCTCATGGGATTTGCTGACATAGCTTTATTTACTCTTTATACCTTAGCTTATCAGGTATCACCAATTCTTGTTGGTTTTGCCTTAGGTATGGGGAAGCTTACTATTGCTATTTCTCAATTCTTTTGGGGGTGGATAAGTGATGCTAAATACACGCGTTGGGGGAGAAGAAAGCCATATATAATTATTCTCAGTCCAATTCTTGCGTTATCTTTCATATTATTATTAATGCCAAGTCTAGTAATAGATCTTAACGATGTGGACGCATTATTTATTTGGTTATTAATAATTTATCAGATTTTTAACATAGGATATGGTTGTTCGGCTCCATATGAATTTTGGATGGCTGAACAATTCATTGTCGATGAGCGACCCAAAGCGTCTCAATATATAAATACTATTGGTTTTGTTGGAACAGCAACAATGCTAGTTTTTTCAATGGTAGTTGTAACAGGTCTTATTACTGAAATACAAGAAAATCCTGAAATTATTCCGCCAGATTTTTTCGTTAGCGTGTTAGTATTTGCATTTATCCTCGTGTTGCTATTTTATTTAGCTTGCTTTTTAATGCCTACAGAGCCACATTTTAAGATAGAATCAACCGTGTTTCAGAATTTTAAGGTACTTCTGAAAAATAAGAATTTTATATTGGTAACCCTCATGATTGGTATCGCTAGTTTTGGTATGACTCAGGTTGGTTCAATGATTTTACAATTCATAGTAGTGGTTTTACATTTTGATGACATCTCAAATATGATAGCATCAGTTATTCTCGTCGTAGGGATATTAACTTTTTTATACATTTGGAGAAAGTTAGTAAGTAAAATAGGAAAGAAACGAAGCATTTTGTATATTTTTCTATCACTTATTCTTTTCCTTCCATTCACTTTATTAGGCATGATACCGATGGAATCAACCTTTATATATGGAGTACTTTTTATGGTTGGAATTGCAATGTGTACAGGTGGCTGGTTTTTAATTCCCCCTGTTGTTATTGCAGATATTGCTGAAGATGATGAGAAAACAACGGGAGAATTAAAAGCTGGAATATATACAGGTTTTCCTAGCATACTACTAAATATTTTTCAAGCTGGAGGACTAATCATGATGGGGGCTATATTGGAATTGCCAGAAATTACTGTAGGAACTTCAACCTTTTCTTTAGGTTATGTTGTATGGGGTCCAATTGTTTCTTTAATATTAATCGTTGCTTATTTATACACTAGAAAATTCGTACAACTTGATTTCGAGTGGGAAAAAAATCAATAAAAATATAATAATTAATTAATCTTTTTTTTTTTTTAATAAATACAAAAAGTGATAGAATGTTATACAATATACATTTTATTTCATCTCTATCATGATTGAAATTGTATCTAAAAATAAACTTTCATTGGAAGATGCTGAAAAAATAGGTAATAAACTCAAGAAAGAAATGAGAGAAAAACATAAAAGAGACTTCCCATTATTAAAAAATATGGTAACTATTATTATATCAAAAGGGAAAATAAAGGGAATTCAAGAATCAAATTGTCAATGCTTTAGAGGCATTCCCTATGCTAAACCCCCAACAGGTGATCTACGCTTTCGTGAACCACAACCCATGGATCCTTGGGATGAAATAAAAGATGCCACGAGATTTGGCGCAATTCCGCCTCAAAACGAACCAGATACTCCACCAATCGGACAAGAAGAAAATGAGGATTGTCTTTATCTCAATATATGGACTCCCGCAGCGGATGATAAAGCAAGACCCGTTCTGTTTTGGATTTATGGAGGGGGATTCATGATTGGGGCTAGCTCAAGACCGCGGCTTAATGGAGCAAGGTTGGCAGCTCATGGCGATGTCGTCGTAGTGACCTTTAATTATCGCTTAGGGGCATTAGGATTCCTAAACTTGCCAGGCGTCCCTCCGAATATTGGAATACTTGATCAAGTTGCGGCTTTAAAGTGGGTTCAAGAGAATATTGGAGTATTTGGCGGTGATCCAGATAATATCACGATTTTTGGAGAATCAGCTGGTGCTTTATCCATTTCTATATTACTTGCAATACCTGTTGCAAGAGGGCTATTCCACAAAGCAATCATGGAGAGTGGCGCTGCCCACCCCCGAATTTTTGGAGCAGAACGTGCAAAGGAGGGTGCTGAAGATTTCTTGAAAAAATTACGCATTGAAAAGGAAAATATTGATGCTTTACGCGGAGTCCCCCTTAAGAAAATATTGAGGGCGCAAAAAAAAATTGCTGGTCCCATAGAACAAGCTTTAAATAATCCCTTCTGGCCGTTTATTGATGGGAATATGATTAAAGAGCATCCCCTAGAAACTATTCGTAAAGGAAGGGCTAGTAATGTTCCCTTAATAATTGGAAGTAATCGAGATGAATTAGGTTTTATTTATGATCTTCTTAATCAAGCTGATGATTCCAAAATATATACCATAATGGGCATGGTTCAAGCAGGCGTTAGCAATGTTGGACTTAAAAAAGAAGATTTAGATAAATTGTTTGATATATATAAGAAAGAAATGGAAAAAAAATATCCAGATAATCCTTTTAAATATTGGGATGCATTAATTAGCGATTTCATGTTCAGAATTCCTATAATTCGCCAGCTTGAAGCGCATGTTGATCATCAATCAGATGCATATTGCTATATTTTTACTTACGAATCCCCTAATAATGGAAACGCTTTTCATACCATTGAAATTCCATTCGTATTTGGGAATATTGATACAGCCGATACGCCTGATGGAGTTATAGGAACTGGCAAAGGAGCAGAAGAATTAACACGTAACGTCATGGATACTTGGGTGATTTTTGCTCGAACTGGCACTCCAAATCATGACAGATTACCGGAATGGCCTCCCTATGATATTGAACGACGTGCTACGATGATGCTAGGTGTTAACTCGAAAGTAGAATATGCGCCAATGAATGGCCTTCGAAAGGCTTGGAATGGCATCCTTTAAATATAATTTTTTAATCTCTTCGTTTGAAATAATTGCCAACGAGAGAAACTAAGAAAATTTTAACAGAAAAGTATTACCTAAATGAACGTGCTCGAGGTAATCTTTAGCAACCTTTAAGCAACTATTAACTTGCTCTTTTGGAGTAATTGGTAAATCTCTCATTTGGTAATCTGGATGGAATACTAATAAACTATATGGTAATTTATCGTTTATAGAGCTTATAAATTTAGCTATCTGTTCAACTTCCTCGTGGTTTACGTATCCTGGGACTAATAAAGTGCACGCGCTCATCTCTGGTAAGTTTAATCTCTTTCCAAAATACTTATTGGCCAAGAATTTGAAGTTTTCTAAAGTTCGCTCGTTGCTTATCCCGCATAAAGCAATATTTAATTTTTCGTTGAAGCTCTTTAAATCGAATTTAATATTGCCACCAGTTTTAAAGGCGATTTCCATGCACTTTTCAACCCATTCTTGATTTCCGCTTCCATTCCATTCCCAACAGATCTTCATGGTTCTTTTAATGTCGTCGCTTTTGATTTTTTCCAAAATAATATTTGCTAAATTAATTGAAAATGGAAACTGAGCCTCGGGAGTCCCTCCAAAATAGCATATACAGGTTATTTTTTTGTTTTTGACGATTTCATTGGCTAACCTATCAACATTAGTCGTCATTCGTTTTGAAAAATGCTTGTGCGAAGCATTTTGGCAAAAAAGACAATTAAACGTGCATCCGTAAAGAAATGCAGCGTAGCTATAAGTACCAAATACCGGGTTACAAAACCAAGCATTGCAGCAGTTGGTTGGTATACGGTCGAGATAACCATGAATATAGCCTATCGATTTTGAAGGCAGAGGTAGTGCTCCATTTTTAGTTTTATTCATGTTTCTTAAACCACAATAACTGATATCATCAGTAGTAAGGGAACATTCATTTATGCACAAATTGCACCTCAATTTAACATCTGCTTCATCTGCCTTCGGGGGATTTCTTGGCAATTCTTCTAACTTACGTACTTGTTCGTGAACAGAAAAAACATGAGATTTAATAACATCCCAATCTCCAGTTAGAACACATTCTCTGCAAACATGCAAAACTTTGGAAATTAAACTGTCACTATTACCACAAAATTTACATTTTCCCATATAATTTCGACGCTTTCATTTTTTATGTATTTTACGCATGAGTAAGAAAGTTTAATTATTTTAAAGACCATTACATCCTCCAATAACCTACTTTCTTGTTCGTGCCCATACTGGTGATTCGGATCTTTTTCTGGACCCTTAACGTTGTTGCGTTGGCTTTTTCACATTTTTAAATATTATACTTTAATTAATTCAAGATGATATATAAAGAGAGTTTATAATAGTATAATTTATTATATTTTCAAAGCATTATTTTTAAATACGAGATGTGACTTTAATTCATAAATTCACGAGAAACAAATGATAGAACCACTGATTGCTTTATTATTCCACTTCTTGCTTTATGGTCTTTCACCTCTATTAGTAGTAACTATTTTTCGAGCATTCAAGTCAACATCATTCTTTTATTCTTATTTTGGATTTTTATTTGTATTCACGCAATTATTTGCTGTTTTATATTCAATAAAAATTTCTGAAGATCTCGTCATAACGGGAGGAAATATCGCATACTCTTCGATCATTCTAATTACCTTATTTATAGGCATAGCGTCACAAGATCCAACAGTTATAAGAAATCTGATTAGTATTCAAGTAATTTTAAACTTTTTTCTGTTTTTCTTATATCTGATGTTAGTAGCAATTTTAAACGATCCCACAACGATTAATATATTCGCTATATCTTCTGAAATCTTTAGGACTACAATTACAGTAAACATTGTGAGTTCCTTTGTTTTTATAATAGAAGTTCTCATGATGTTTTTCGCTCTAGAAAAGGTTAAAGAACATTTTAAATCCCTTTTTTTAGTTATCTCGTTGTATGTGGTGATTTATATTGGAATACTATGTCTGGATGGGTTTTTATTTCCACTCATCGTTTCCCTCTTTGAACCAGAGTTTGGACAATATATAGTAGGAAATGTTCAAGGAAAATTAATTTTGGGGATTGGTTTTAGCCCTTTTCTTCTTGCGTTTATGATACTCCACAAAAGAAGTTTAAAATTTTATTTAGAAGAACCATTCTCAATAAGACTCTTGATTCTTCCTAAGAGAACTCAACTCATTGAAAAATTGCGCAGAACAGAGCAAAACTTAAGGGAATCTGAAAAGAGATATGAGGAAGCTTACAATCGAGCCACATTTTACAAGGATTTATTTACTCACGATATAAGTAATATCATTCAGAATATCTCAATGTCGTTTTACATGTTAGATAATGCGAGAAAAAACCAAGAAAACATTGATTCTGAAAAAGATGAGAGTTTTTATAATATCATCAATAGCCAATTAATAAGAGGAAAAAATTTAATATCGAACATCACAAAATTAGCCAACATCGATAAAGAGGAATTAGAATTAAAACCTACACATATTAACGAATACATATCTAACGCGATAAATTTTGTTAGAGAAAGTATTCCACTCAAACAAATAAAAGTAAAAGTCGAATCGATAGAAAAACAAATATATGCAAACGCGAATGAATTATTGGCAGAAGTCTTTGAAAATCTCTTGATTAACGCTGTAAAATATAATGATAATGCAGTTCCAGAAATAACTATTAAAGTTTCAAGAGTAAAATTGAATGACGTTAATCACGTGAAATTAGAATTCAAGGATAATGGAATAGGAATTCAAGACTTCAAAAAAGAGAAAATTTTCTTAGAGGGGTATAAACACATTAAAGGAGGGAAAGGCATGGGGATAGGATTATCGTTAATTACAAAAATCATTAAAACATACAAGGGAGAAATATGGATTGAAGATAGAATTAAAGGGGATCATACAAAAGGAAGTAATTTTATTGTATTAATTCCAGAAGCTAAAAAGAATTCTTAAATTAATAAGAATTTGATATTAAACTGATGTCACCATGAC
>JAUXAJ010000021.1 GCA_030620005.1 Promethearchaeota archaeon
AAAAAAAACAACTTTAACCAAAAAAAAATAAAACAACGCCCCGATTAATCTATTCCGAGAAATCCTTTCATGCTTGGGTACTGTTGTGCTGCCACATGTTTTGAGATTTCCTCAGCAAATTGATGGATTATCCCTATGGATATTAAAAGCCCCGTGCCGCTCGTCAAAGCGCCTAACGAGTCTGCAAGAAAACTCAGCGAAGCTATGAAAATTCCATTGAGGATGACCAAAGTGGGAATGTAACGTTTCAGAATTCTTTCGATGATTTTGGTTGAGCTTCGAAACCCGGGTACTTGCATCCCTGAATCTATTATTTGTTGAGCGATATCACGTGGCGCTAAACCACTCACTTCCACCCAGACACGGCCGAGCATCACGCAGAGGAAGATAAATATGATTAAATAAATAATCGCTCTTAACGGGTCAGCAATAAGTGCGTCTATACCCAGTGGTGGCGAAATGAGATACATTAAACCAGATTTTGCTTGAAGATACCCTCCCGTGCCTTCGCCCGGGTCTATCGATTCAAATGTTCCAATCAGATTTAACCAAAACGCCGTATCTTCGTTGCGCAATCCAGAATTGGGCCCGGCAATTAACTGACCAAAAAATAGAAAATTTGCGTATAAAGCATTAACTAATATAACCGGAATGTTAGACACGTAGAGTAATTTCATCGGATACTTGCCCTTAAAGCCACGATATCCGCGATAAGCCAATGGTATTTCCACTCTAGTAGATTCAAACCATATGACGATGCAAAATATGATCACTGTTGTAATTACACCTAAAAGCGAGGGCAATTGTCCTCGAAGAAAGATATCGTCTAAATTTGTCGCTGGGTTGTCGTCAAACAAGACTGAAAAGAAAGCAATTGCGACACCCCTTGGCAAGCGTTTAGCGTCTGGAGCTTCGATAAAACTGAAAGTATTCCAGAAAATCTGCCCCGCAACACCTGCTGCTATGAATAAAGAAATACCACTTCCAAGTCCCCATCCCTTTTGGAGCAATTCGTCTAACAAAATTATAATAACACCCGCAAATAATAATTGTAGGATGATATAGGCCGCATTTTCGATTCCAAGTTGATCCAGAGGACCGAAAGCGCCTCCAATTAAATACGCAACTGCGTTAAATGTTGTAAGGATTATTGACATTACTTTTTGAGCGCCAGTAAACATTGCCCTATCGTAAGGATCCGACATATCGACATTGATGAGTTTTGACCCCAAAAGTAATTGCATTATCAATCCGGCTGTCACTATCGGTCCGATACCTAGTTCAGTTAAAGTTCCTCGTTGACTAGCGAGAATAACTCTAAGCCAATAAAGATAATCCGTTGAATCCTTGAGTTGCACACCATATAACGGAATATTAGACATCACTAAATATATTACTAAAACGAGCGCTGTCCAGACGAATTTTTCTTTAAAAGAAACTTCTCTCTGGGGTTGCTTAATTTCGGGCATTATTTTTACTAGCGGTGTGAAAAACTTTAGAAAAGCCCCAGCCATTTTTTTATCAGTTTTATCGGTTTTTTGAAACTACTAAATCAATCTTCTGAGATTAAAATCATATTTTCTCAAAAGCAAAACATAACTTAATAAAAATTGAATTTAAAAAAAAGTTTTGGATTTGAAACAGCTAACGGAACTTTAAAAGACTTTAAGTTAGTTTAAAAAGAAAAAATAGTAAAAAAAACATGTTTTCATTTTGTTGAATTTCTTTGAAATTTAAAGAAGGATTTCAGAATAGTGAACCAATTCCAGTAAATTCGCAGCAATACCGAATTTAATACCAGTAAGTTCTTCTTCCTCTTCTTTCTTATCTTCTTCTTTCTTTGCTGCTGTCGGTGCGGCGGCGCTTCCAGCAGTAACGGGTGCGGCCATTACAGGACCAGCGCTAGCAGATTTTATTATGTCATCAATATCCTTTTCTTTTAACCCAGCAACTAATTTAGTTATCTGGGATTTATCTGCTTCAACCCCAGCAGCTTTCAAAATCCTTTCGATCGCTGCTGCCGTGACATTTTTGCTTGCTTTATGTAATAATAAAGCCGCGTAAATCGATTCCATTCTTACTTTATTACCTCTTTCATTTTTTATTTCTTTTCGTTTTATATTTAATTTATTTATGTTATGTTTTATTTTGAATCCAAAAAATCAAAACAATGAACCTATTCCAGAGATTTCATCGTCGCTATCTTCGTCTGGTTCTGGCGCCCCTTTCTTTTCAGGAACCTTTTCCGCAATTTGAGTTGGAATGTCTTCACCTAAAATCATGGCATTCATGATGTTGGCGTTTACTACAGCTTTACGAATGTATTCGTCCGTCATCTCTTCAACGAAAATGGGCGTTTCAAAAAGCAACGCGAGTGCTTCTCTGTATCCCTTTTGCATTAATGGTTCAATAATTTCATCGTCAATAATTTCAAGCTCAACAGCTAATCTTTGAGCAGCAATGTAACACGAAGCTATTTCTTGTTGGAATTCTTCCATATCCATGTATAATAATTCATTGGACATGATCTCTCCGTCGCTCCAAGCGAAATAGATTTTTATCAACGACTCCATGGGAACAACGCCTAATTTTTTCAAGACAGCAGCCTGTTTTACGGTTACTAAATCACCCGCTTTATGAGTCCTTTTATCTTCTCTTATCCAAATGGTGTCGTTTTTAATCAAAGTTGGCAATCGCAATGTCATGTTTAATTCGCTAATGACTTGTCCTGTAGGTAATCCTGTATCTCCAGCGGGAACGACGATATCTACAGGTGTTATCTCGTCAGGTTTTGCTGGAACCATCCATATATTTTCTTCAAAAATTCTCTTAAGTTCAAAAATATTCATGTCTGTAAAGACTAAACTTGACTGACCCGGGATATTATTTTCTAATTCGTCCAAGTTTTTCTTCTTTGATACTTTCTTATATTGTTCTATTGCTCGCGTTTGTAAGGATTTTTTTGACATCCTTAATATTGCTTTTCCTCTTAAAATTTTCCTAATGATCTGAATTTGCGTATCATTAATGTTTGCTACTTCGATAACAGCAATATTTTTATTATTTTTAAACAAATCTACTAAATGATTAACCTCTTCTAACTTCCATTCAGGTATCTCTTTTTTCGTGATCATTTTTTCATGCACCTATAGATTTTAAAAATTCCTCGTCAATTTTTATTGGAGTGCCCATCGTAGTTTTTATAAACGCTGATTTGAAATTATTGAATTTGTGTGGCATCTTGTCGGCAATGAAATCAACAATAGTTTTAATATTTTCAAAAATTTTATTGATTTCTATGGATTTTTTGCCAACTTTCACTTGAACGAGAGGTTGCTTTTTAACCTGAATGCGTATTATTTTTTTATGACGTTCATACGCCGTCTTAAGGTCTTCTGGATTCATAATAATTCCATAACCAGTTGGGAAAGGCTTAGGCATTTTTCCCATTGGACCGAGAAATCTAGCCAGATAGCGAGCAACATCTCTCATCATTCTTTGCTCAACTATGAAGAAATCGTATTTTTTAATGAATCTCTTCTTGTATTTTTTTTCATCATTATTTAAATTGATCAGTCCATTTTTGTCAAGAGTATCTACACCGAGTTTTTTGGCTTCTAATAGGATTTCATCAGTGGCAATCACGCATATGTTGGGTTTATCTCCCGAGATGATGTTGTTCGGTAAGATCAACTCTTTGTCTATTCTTTGCTTTGGATCTTTTAAATTAATGTCTTTAAGATTTATAATGAAATCTACGGTCTCGTCAAACTTTCGCACTTTATCCTTTTTACCCTCTTTTTTAATTACCGAGAAATCTATTGCGGCTTTTAACGACTTTTTCAACAAATTATCGTCGACTTTCATTTTTTATCATTCCTCCTTTATAACATCGTCGTATTCGCCCTCGTCAATGCGTTTTTGGATCAAGCGCGGGTCTTCACCCTCGACCAAAACGCCAATCGATAAAGCCGTTCCCAATACTGTTTTTACTGCTTTCTTAAAAGTCTTAGCAAGAAAAATATCTCTTTTAGCTCGAGCAACTTCTTGAATTTGTTCAAGCGTGAGATCTCCAATTTTTTCTTCTGATCGATTTGCCGAGCCTTTTTCAACTCCCGTTTCCTTCAATAATAAAGAAGCCGTACTTGGCGTTTCTACGAAAATCTCAAATTGTTTTGTTTCAGGATCGCACTCTATACGGACTGGTACAGTTAACCCTTTAAAAATCATTGTCTTTTCATTGACTACATCGACAACATCTTTAATATTTATTCCGGTTGGCCCTTAAGCCAAGATAGGCTCATACTTACAGCCAAGCTCTACAGCCGGACCAATCGGGGGGCCTCCTGAGGCAGAATCTCCAGTCACCATTGCACGAACAACTATTTTGCCTTTATTGCTCATTTTAATCTACATTTTTAAATGATATTATCAGTTCAAAACAAGTATTAAAGACAATAGAACGTGATTCTCGATCAAATCTGACCAATCTTTCCATTTCAATATCTCAAAAATATTGAAACCGTTTTACACGTCCTAAGTCGTTAAGAAAAATATTTTGAACTTAGTAGATATGTAAATGAATTCAAACTAAAAAGTTTTATGATGATAAAATTATAAAGTGAATTGTTTAGAATCTACAACACAGCCGTCGTCCGTAATCGAGATTGTTCTTTAAATACTCGTCAGATAAAATTTTTATGATCGTATCGTAATCTAGACTAACCTTTTTAGCTATATCTTCGATTTCCATTCCCGGGATAGAAATTAAATCAAAGATCTCTTTTTTTACTTCTTCGCTCACATTTACAGACATTACTCTTAAGATATTGTTCTGATTTAAAAAATTTTTTGTTTAAGTTTAAAAGATTTTCAAAAATTATTCCATGTTAAATCGAAACATTTTGTTATTTTTTTTCTAACACCACTTTATTTTTGAGAGTACCGATTTTTTCCACGGTTGCTTCAATTAAATCTCCCGGCATGATTGGACCTACTCCGCTTGGAGTACCTGTTGCGACAATATCTCCGGGATCAAGTGTTAGATATGTAGAAAGATATTCCAATATTTCTGGAACTTTAAAAATCATGTGTTTTGTATTTGAAGATTGTTTGGTTTGGCCATTTAGTTTTAATTCAATTTTTAAATCGTGAGGGTCTCCAATTTCCCCATGAGGAACTATTTTTGGGCCTATTGCACCAAAAGTATCAAAATTTTTACTCCTGTACCAAGGTAAATTCATATCTCTATCTCGTTTTTGTAAGATTCTTGCAGTCACGTCCAAAAAAACAGTGTATCCTAAGATGTAATTGTAAGCTTCCTTGGCTTTAATGTGCTTGCATTTTTCACCTACAATGAAAGCTAATTCTACTTCGTAATCGACTCTATCATGTTCTTGACTTTCATATAAAATTCTTGGATACACAACGGGTTCATTATTTTGTATCAAGCAATTAACTGTTTTTCCAAAAAAGATGGGCTCTTTAGGTACTTGAGCGTTCATTTCTTTTGCGTGATCTAAATAATTACGACCTAAACAAATTATTTTGGTAGGGTTTATTTCAACATTTCCAATTTTCACGACTACAGATTAATCTCCTTCTAACACGACTTCATTTGTAAGAGTGCCAATTTTCTCGATAATAGCTTCAATTAAATCTCCTGGTTTTACAGGACCAATCCCTGATGGTGTGCCAGTGGCCACAATGTCGCCTGGCTCCATTGTAAACAATTTAGTGATGTATTCAACGAGTTCAGGGACTTTGAATAGTAGGTGTTTAGTATTTGATGATTGTTTTACTTCGCCGTTTAGCTTTGATTCAATCTTGAGATCGTGAGGGGCTCCAATCTCTTCATGAAGAACTATCTTAGGTCCTATTGGTCCAAAAGTGTCGAGAGATTTTGAACGGAACCAAGGCATTTTTGACACGATGTCTTTAGTTTGCATTTTTCGTGCAGTAACATCGTTAAAGACCGTGTATCCCAAAATGTGCTCGTAAGCTTCATTAGCCAGCACATCCTTACATTTATCCTTGATAATAAAAGCAAGCTCTACCTCGTAATCAACGCGGTTCAATCTTCTATTGTTGTATAATAATTTTGGATAAATAATTGGTTCTCCATCTGTAATAAGACAATTTAAGGTCTTCGGGAAAAGCACGGGCTCTTTTGGAACGGGCAATTTCGTTTCGTTAATATGGTCCATGTAATTCGTGCCAACGCAAATAATTTTTGTAGGACTAATTTTAATATCTCCAATTTTAATCAATTAAATGAACACCACTTGAAAGAAGATTCGTTTTTTAATGAATTTAATTTATTTATAAAATTTTTATTGTTTATAAGATTAAAACCTTTTCATGAATACGGCTAATAATTACATTTTAAAGAAATAAAAAATAAAAATAAGATAATGAATATAACATGTAATTACATTGAATTTCTAACGGTGTTTTAGGAAAAATGAATGAAAAGGAAAATAATGAGGAAAAAACTATAGTTGTTAGAAACTTGAATAAGAAAATCGCAACTAGCGCTATTTTTATAGCTGTTGGTTTAGTTTTAAGTTATCTCAATCCCTTTGCCTATTTCTTATTATTCGGCACCAAAATTAATCCATTTGCCCATTTAGTTAACGCCATCACTGGTGTTTTAATAGGTTTAGCTTTTTCGTGCGTCGCTGCTTTGGGTATAGCAATATTGCGTTTTTCACTTGGCATTGGCACGATACACGCTTTCCACGGTGGGATCTCGGGAGCTATTGTGGTTGGAATAGTTGCTTGCATTTTGCGTAAAAAATTTCCTAAACGTGTTGAACTAGCCGCATTATTTGAACCTATAGGGACGATATTCATTGGAGGAACTATAGCACAATTAATTGCCCCAATCGGGGGGATTGAAGGTTTATTCACATATTGGGGATTATTTGCTGCCAGTTGCATTCCAGGTTGCATTATTGGATATCTAATATTACTTGTTCTTAAACGGGCAAGAATTACCTGGGAAGATTATTTGCAATAATTCTTTTATGATTGGAAAGTAAATTTCATGAAATTTAGAGAAAATATTGATTTCAACGCTTTTCTTGGACACCATACATTATTGTATGGGGAAACTAATACGAAAAAAACTTATTATACCGCAAAATTTGTTAAATTTTTAATTGAGTCAGAAAAATTTGACCCGAAAGAGATTAGTATATTAGATTTTGCTCCTAAGCTGATGAAGATTAACAAGTTAAAAATAGGGGGTAAAATTCAAGATTTTTACCAAGATAGCTCCAAATGTAATAATCTTTTTTTTGAGGGAGATATAATTCCACCCCGCCTAAATGCTAGCAATAAAAAAGAGCTATACCGAAACGCTTGTATCAATTACAAAAAAACTTTAAAACTTCTAAAAAAATTCAACGAAAATACGACCGAAATTCTAATTATCAACGATATTTCCATTTATCTACATTTAGGAGGTAAAAAATATCTATTAGAAACGATAAAAACTGTAAACACGTTTTTTGGAAATGCTTATTACGGACAATCCATAAGCAAGAATTTCGCAACTCTTTTTAGCTTGAGAGAAAAGTCTTCTATAAACTTTTTAATAATGAATATTAAAAATTCTTTTTTAACGGAATAACCATAAATTTTTTACACGCATTATTCTTGTCTCTATTCTCATCCCTCTTGAAAGAGTTGAAACGCATGACCTCATGGTGTATTCTTATAATTATGAAAATTATCTTAATCCGCTTGCTATTATTGATTTAAAAACAGCATCATGCTTTTTAAAATAGCTATCATCAAATTCTGAATATTTGTCGACTGGCCAACTTTGTTCAAATGAACTAAGTATTAATATCATTAAATTTGATATTGTAATATAACACTCTCTCGAACTTTTGAACTTGAACATTTCTGCCGCGAGCTCGGAAATTAGTTTGAATTTTTTTCTTTGATATTTTGTGATATCGTTTAACTCCTCAGGCATCTCAAAAATTAGCTCGTTTTCTATTAAATTGCAATAAAGGTTCATTTCTGTTGTTTTAATTTTAGACATTTTCCATTCTTGATTTTTTTTTAATCATTTTAATTTAACTACTAATTTGAGATAACATCGTGATAATATGTAAAACACGATAATATGTACGTATTACGATTTAAATTAATACACTGAAATGGTTTATTAATTTTTCAAGTTTGAATTAGTAATTACAAATAAAATAAGGGAAAATGCTTTTTAGACAATTCAATAAAAAAGTTCAAAAGAGAATTTGTTTTGTAAAATAATTATACTTACATTAATTATACTTACTATATCAAAAATTTAAAATTAAACTAGATATTTATGAGATGATTTAATGAAACGACTCATACTGTTTGGACCACCAGGTAGTGGAAAAGGGACTTTTTCGTCCCAAATTCTTAAAGTAGCACCTAATATCGTTCATATAAGCACCGGTGATATTTTTCGAGAGAATTTGAAAAACGAGACCCCTTTAGGTTTGAAAGCAAAAGGATACATGGATAAGGGTGAATTAGTTCCAGACGAAGTTGTCATAGATATGGTTAGGGATAGATTAATTAAAGACGATGTGAAAAAGAACGGATGGATTCTTGATGGTTTTCCCCGAACTCAACCACAGGCAGAGGCCCTATCTGGCATTGACAAAGCAGATTTATTCCTCTTATTAACTTGCGAAAGATCAATAATAAAGAAGAGAATACTCGGTAGGTATGGATGCGACAAATGTGGGGCGATCTACAATAAATATACGTTACCTCCTAAGGAAGAAGGCGTGTGTGACAAGTGTGGGAACTCTATTGAGTTCAAACAGAGAAGCGATGATACTGAAGAAGCTTTAGAAAAACGATTAGATGTATACGAACAAAATGCCAAACCTCTAATCGAATATTACGAAAAACAAGGGATCGTAAAAAGAGTTAATTCTGAAGATACTTTAAAATTAACTGACGACGAGATTAAAAAAATAATCGAATTATAAATTAAATATATATTTTTCATGCTTTTTTTTATTTTTAATCATGAAGCATTACATTTGCGTAGCAATCCCCATAAAAACCGGAAATTCAAACGAAATTCAAGCTATTATTCAAGAAGCGTTAAACGAAAAACCTGATTTTATTGAATTACGATTTGATTACATCAACGAAGTTAAACTCTTAACTAATGATTTTATAAAAAAAATAATAAGTCAAATTCAACCTATCGTTCCCGTAATTCTTACTTTTAGAGATTTCAAGGAAGGGGGACAATTAGAAATCGATAAAAATGAACGGCTTGAAATAATAAAACGATTAATTGGGGCTCAACCAAATTATATTGATGTAGAAGTCAATTCTGAAGATCATGTTTTAAGCGAGGTTATCTCCCTGGCTATTAAAAAAAAGGTTACTTTAATTTTTTCTTATCACGATTTTGAGGAAACTCCTTCTTACTACTCTTGTTTAAACCTCATTAAAAAATTTAAAGGCCTTTTAGTAAAGAAAGCATTAATCGATTCAAAAATCATCCAGCAGTCGTTATTTAAATTAATATTTACAGCCCGAACCTTCGAGGATAACTTAACTTCTTTAAAAATATGTAAAACTGTTTCAAATGAAGGTCAAAATATAATATGCTTTTGCATGGGTGAATTAGGGATATTCTCAAGAATACTTTGCGTGCAAGCGGGCTCTTTTCTTACCTTCGGCTCTTTTGAGGAAAAAACGGCACCTGGTCAGTTAAGCATTAGAAAGATAAGAGAAATTCACCAATTATTGTTTGATTGAATTGAATGAATTGTTTTTTGTCCTTAACATGAAACTAAATAGGATAAAATCAGTAGTAAACGACGCCCTAAGAAGTTCCATTTAAATGAATTTAAACCTAACTTTTAAGATAATTTTCAATCCTTAATTCTAGTAAGAAATCTCAAATTACTCAATGAGCATTAAATTTGATTAAAAAATTTTTTCTAATTATTTAATACTTTACCTTGACGAATTTTTTATTCTCAAAGCTTTCATAAACAGCATTTAATACTTGTAAGGCTCTTAGCCCGTCTTCTCCGGTTACTTCGGGTTTTTTATCTTGTAACACTGCATTTGCGAACGATTCCATTTGCATTGCGAAATTCCCCGGCATTGGTCTATCTAAAACTGGTATTGGTTGTTTTTTGTTCCCAGAAAAGAAGAAGAGCTTATTTGCGTAGAAAAACACCCTTAGCGCGCCTTTTTCACCGTGTACTCGAAAATTACCGGGATGCTCTTCCCAGCTACCCTCCAACGAGAGATTTCCGTCTATATCCCATCTACCTCCCCAGCTAAATAGTCCTTCGCATGGTAAATCCGATGAATAAGTTGCTTCATTGTAAATTAATTGTCCTATCGCTCCATTTTTAAAAACCATGGTTAAAAACTCCGTTGTAGGAGATTGCCCGGATATATTTCCTCGACCTACAACATGATCCACATCGCTTTCCATTAACCATTGAAAAGTATCAATTAGATGAATACCGTGGTCCACGAGACCCATCATCCCCCCACCTGGTCCTCCTCTTGGATAATGATGATCTCCAGCGTCTTTAAAGTTTTCAGCACCGCTACCCCCAACGGACATTTCCATTAATAAAGACACTTTACCGAGATGTCCTTGATTAATGATTTCTTTAGCTTTCATGCATGCGCTAAACCATCTATATGATGCCCCATAGCAGAGTTTTACTCCTTCTTTTTTACAAGTTTCTATCATTGCTTTGGCATCTTCCACATTTACCGCTAGTGGTTTTTCACATAATACATGTACTTTAGATCTTGCTACTTTTTTCACGACCTCACAGTGATATCGTGCTGGTACCAAAACGCAAGTAATATCGAGATCTTCTTTTTTTAGCATCTCCTCATATTTAACATGCCCATTAAAATTCCATTTTCCAGCCATTTTTTTCATTCTATTCTCTCGAATTTCAGCTCCAGCGATAACTTCAACTTGGTCAACTTGCTTATAAGCTTCTAGATGAACTTCTGCCACGTTTCCTAATCCAATTAAACCTATTCTGAGCTTTTTCATGTTTTTTCAATTAATTATTTATTAAACTTAAAAAATTTGCCATGATTAATTAATTAAATGTGAAATGTTCGTAATCGTTGGAACAAGGGAATACTATAGTATTCTCGTGCCGTCTTTGTTTAATTAAGTTAACTCCACAAGTCCCGAACATTACGGTCAGTGGTTAAACAGTCCTGCAGGGTTAGGAACAGTGCTGCTGGCAATCGAAGGAAGTAAAACCCTTCTGGGGGGCCCTTGGTAACATTGGCGATGTGGACAACTCCTTCGGGAGCCGGGCTCTATTTTAGCATGCACACCAATGAAATAGAAAAAAAATAGAAAATAATTGGACTATAATAGAATTAAAAATGCCAAAAAATGCATGTATCCTATCCATAGATACTCTTTTATTAATTTCTCAATATTTTGATTATAAAAAATTAATACTTTTATTGGCGTCTTTAATCCTTTTTAAAGGTATGACCACATTGCCCGCATTTAGTGATTTTAACATAAACTGGAGTGCCTTGCATGCTGTAATACAAGATATTACTCTTATCTGGTTCTTCATGAAGCATCCTTGGGTTACTGTTAGAACACTTAGGACAAACGACACGCTTATACTCTGACATTTTATCTCTTTTAGAATTTTTGAATTAGGTATTTGTTAAGATATAAAGTAAGTTTAAATGAATTTAAATCTAACTTTTAAGATAATTTTATCTAGTAATTAATTGTAAGCAAACTCGAATTATTCAATTAGTATTACATTTGATGATAATAGTTTAGTGTATTTCATTTAAAATGGAATCAATCCCTGAATATTTTTCTTTTTGGATGCAATATTTTGTAGTAGCAGGACCCCAACGTTGATTTTGACTTAATAAAGTTTTAAATTTATTAACATCGTGAATAAAAGTACTTCCAACCACGTTTATACCTCGTTTAAACAAAGGATCTGGGAGAAATCCTGCCGTAGGTCCAATCATTGAAAATTTCTCGGCGTTTGAACAATATTTTAAGATATCGTCTATAGAATCGTTCAAAACAGTAGTACTTGTACAAAGAACCTTGTTGCACTCTTCTAATCGTTTGGGTTCCAAAGTTACTTCCCAGTTTTTAGTCTTTTTAATCAATTGAGGTTTTTTTTCAATTACAACTAGCGGAAGGTTCATGTTCTCTATTTGTTTAACTAAAGGTGGAAACAATCCAACCATCCCTACCTTGTCTTGAGAATTCAAATCTAAAAGTCCGAGGGAATCTGTCGTGAAGTCAAATTTAAAACTCGATCGTTTAAACACATGCTGACTAATCGCGTTAATTGCGCCTAATCCTATAGTTTTTTGGAAATTATCCGATGAGCTAAATCCCATTGCCATTTTGAATGGATTCGATCCTATAAACTTGGATTTTTCCATTATAGCTCCTTTTTCTTTGATTTCAGCACTAAAATCTAAGTACACAATTCCCACTGAATCGTCATCTAACACGATGGCTCCAAAATTCGACTTTTTGGCGCTCGCATTCTTGATCTTAGGAGATGGAGGGAAAATGATGTCTTTTATTTTAGGTAAATCAATAATTTTGGCAATCCTTTTGATTATTTCAAGAAAATCGGTAGTGATTGGCATGAATAATGTAGGAAATTTTAGTTCTTAAACTTATTTTTTAGGCTTTGTTATATCCTTGTCTATTCTCGCTTCAATTTCTTCTAACTTTTCTCATGGTTTAAACGGTTTAGTTTTGTCAAATGGAGTATCACACACCCAGCACAAGTTTTCCAAGGTGTTTAACGCTTTGGCACATTTTAAACAGTATAGAACGCCACATTCAGAGCAAACAAATATATTAAAACCGGATGCGTTCCCTTTAATGACAATGTATAAATATGTAAAAAACATATAATATCATATATGATCATATTCAATTCATCACCTTTAATCCATTTAACCAAAATTGGAAAATTAGAGTACTATTTAAATATCATCGATTTTATTATTATTCCTCACGAGGTATATACTGAAGTAATTGAAGAAGGAATAAAAGCAGGTTTTTCTGACGCAATTCTTTTACAAAACTATTATATTAATAAAAAGATTAAGAAAAAAAACATAACGCAAGAAGATCCAATTTTGAAAGACTATCTTCATCCAGGAGAATATGAATCAATTTTATTAGCAAAACAATTGAATGGTCTACTAGTAATGGATGATAAAAAAGGTCGATCAGTAGCAGAACAAAAAGGTCTTGAAGTATTAACTACAGCTGATATACTCCTGTTATTATGTAAGGAGAAAGAGATTGAATATGGTTTGTTCAAAACAAATTTAGGAAAATACTCTGCGAATGGATGGTTATCACCAGTTATTCATGACAAGTACTTAAAAGAGGGAAAAAAATATGAGTGAAAGAGTGTCTATAGTGATACCAGTAGATTTAAATGAAGAAATAGAAAAAATTCAGAAAATATTACAAATGGACAAGAGTTCCACAATTCGCCATTTAATTTCCAAATCCATTAAGGAAATGAAAATAGAAATAGCTTTGAACGAATACAAAAAAGAAAAAGTTTCTTTTGGTAAAGCATCTGAAATTGCGGGAGTTAATCTTTGGGAATTTATTGATATCTGCCACCAACATAAAATTGAATTAAATTTAACGGAAGATGATGTGGATCATGGAATTAAAACAATCATGGAATTAGATCTCGTAAAATATAAACAGAAAATGCAAAAATCCTTGGAATCTTCAAAAAAAAATAAATAAAAGAATAAAAATTATTTGGATTTCTTCGGCTCTAGGTCGGCCTTTTTAATTTCTTCTTCATATTATTTTTAAGATTAGTGAATATCTTTTAAATCTGAATTTTAGTTTTTGTAATAATTTCATTAACTATTTCTTCAATTGATTTCCAGGTCGTATCAATAATAATTTCTGCTGCCCCTTCGTAAAATGGCTTGCGAAAAATTAAAACCATTTCAATCTCCTTCTTCGGATCATCTTTATCGATTACGGGTCTCGTTTCTTGCCCATTTTTCATTGCTCTTTCGTATATCTTTTCCGCGGTTGCTTGTAACAATACAATATGGCAATTCCTTTTTAAGTAATCAATATTGATTTTATTTAAAACGATTCCACCACCACAAGAAATGATTACTCTTCTAAATTTAGACGCTTTTTTGCACGCAGCAATTTCACATTCTCTAAAAGTAATTTCTCCGTCCTCCGCAAATATTTCAGGAATTGATTTTCCGGCGTCTTTAATAATTATTTGATCGGTTTCTACGAATCTATAATCGTTTCCAAGATATTCTGCCAAAAACTTTCCCACCATTGTTTTTCCAGTAGCCATAAATCCGATAAGGGCAATAGAATCCTTCATTTTTTTGTTAACTTTGTTTTTTTAATTAATGGTAATATTCCATGATAATATTTTAGAAAGAATATTACATTTTTTAATAAAAGTATAATAAAAATAAGAACTTTTTATGTCAAAAAAAAAATCAATAACCGCTCATACAAAAACATTATGCATCATAGGTCACCCAGTAGAGCATTCAATGTCTCCACCAATGCACAATGCCGCTTTACAAGAATTAAATCTCGATTACATTTATGTCGCTTATGAAGTGCATCCTGAGAATTTAGAAAACGCTGTAAATGGCTTTAGAGCCCTTGATATCAAAGGTATTAATGTAACAATTCCACATAAGGAGAATATTATTAAATTCTTGGATGAGGTAGATCCTATTGCTAAAAAAATGGGTGCAATTAATACAATTAAAAACGAAGAAGGATACTTAATAGCTAAAAATACTGACGCTACTGGGGCAAAAAAATCTTTATTGGATGCAAGATGCACGATTTCCGGAAAAAATATCTTATTTTTAGGCTCGGGTGGTGTTGCAAGGGCTTTATGTTACATTTTATCTGAAGACGCTAATAAAATTGTTATGACTGATGTTATTGAAGAAAGAGCGAAAACGGTTGCTGAGGAGATAAGCAAAAAGATGAGCGCGAATATTGAAGGTAAAAAAAGTAGCATGAATATCATAAAAGAAGAAATTAATAATTCTGATATTTTAATAAACGCAACCCCCATAGGAATGTACCCTAAAGTTGATGATTCACCGATTTCGAAAGAATTTTTACGTGAAGACCTTTTTGTATTTGATGTCATATATAATCCGTTAGAAACTCGTTTAATGAAAGACGCAGCAGATATAGGATGTGAAACTCTTGGCGGATTGGATATGCTTGTCAATCAAGGAGTATTGGCTTTTGAATGGTGGACGGGCAAAACGCCGAATAATGTTTTAATGAAGAATAAAATTATTGAATTTCTCAATATAAAATTATAATTTTAGAAGCAAATCATGATGAAAAAACCAATAGTTTCAGTAGCTCGCAACGAGGACATTACATTAGCAGTAAAAACGAGTCTTGACGCAATTAGGCTTCCTGATTTAACGGGAAAAACTGTTTTATTGAAGCCAAATGTGGGAAGAGAAGTAGATCCTAAACTGGCAATTAATACAAATCCGGAAGTCGTGAAGGCTGTTTTTCACTATCTCAAAGATCGTTACGAGTCAAATTATTTAATTGGAGATTCTCCAATAATTAACACGGATATAAAAAAAGCTTTTGACCAGTCTGGCTATTCTGACTTGTTGAAAAATAAGGATTTGCGTTTTATTGACTTGGATGACCGATCTCCTGTTGAGTTGGAGATTCCTGGCGGAATGATCCTTGAAAAAATCAAGGTCACTGGCTATTGGAATGAAATAGATTATATCGTATCAATTCCCGTCCTAAAAATGCACATGCACACCAGTGCCTCTTTAAGTTTTAAGAATTTAAAAGGATTAATCTATAAGCGAAGCAAAATTGCTTTGCATCACTTTCAAGCACCCGAAATTGTTGAAAGATTAAAATTTTCAATGAATAAAATAAAAGAATTAGATGTGGCAATTTCAGACCTAGCGCACGTGATGCGAGCTGACTTGGCAGTCATTGACGCCTCCTATGCTCAAGAAGGAATGGGACCCTCGTCAGGAAACCCTGTAAAATTAGATACCATCATCGCCTCTACAAATTATCTCGCAGCAGATATAATTGCCCTTTCAATTACTCAACCAGAATGGTCTTTAGAAGATGTCCCTCATTTAAAACTTATATCAGAATTCACACCAAACGCTCCAAAGTCCAGTGAAGATGTTACAACGATACCAGAAGACATTCAAGAATTCGTTAGGCAATTAGAACCTCCTCCAACTTCAATAAATATCAAATATAAAAATGTGAACCTGATTGACGTTGAATCGTGTTCTGCCTGTTTATCAACCATATTTAATTTGTTGAAAAACAATAAGGATTTCATAGATGAACATTTTACGCCTGAAAAGCCTTTAAATTTAGTAATAGGTAAGGGAATAAACCAATCAGACCTTTATTCAGATATGTTTCTAATCGGAAATTGCACGTACGATCACCGGGAAAAGGGGGTGTTTATAAAAGGATGTACTCCCGTTGAATCTACGATTTTAAATACAATAAAGGAAAATTTAAAAAAGGACTTAATGATCGGTAAGAACACAAATGAACACTAATCGTAACAGATCATGTATTGTTGAAAATTAATAATCGTGAGGATAGAGTCTCTTAATTCCACGTGAAAAAACTTTTTTTTTTCCTCACCATTCTTCATTCCTGTTAGGAAATTTTTATAAAAAAGTGTAGTTGACTAAATTTTTTAGGGATAAAAAAATCTTTTTTTTCTCCTCTAATCATGAACCCTTTAGAGTTCATGGTTTTAAATTTTAAAAAGAATTAGATTTTATCGGGAATACTTTGGATATCAAAAAAAAAAAAGAAGAAAAAAATTGAAATACAAGAAAAAAATTACGCAACACTCGTGCCGCAGAGAACACAGAATTTAATGTCTGGTCTATCGTCTAATTTGCTGCCGCAGCTAGTGCAGAAATTTGATTTATCTTGAGCGGGATGTTTCTCCATGATTTCAACCTGAGCCGAAGCTTGTAAATTCATGTTTGTTGCTTGAGAAGTAACCATTTGAGGATGACAAACGGTTCCGCACTGGGCACAGAGATTAGGTTCTTTCGAAAAATAAATTGCAACATAAATCAGCAAGAGTAATCCTCCTGTAAATAAGGTCAAGATTATTGCTAATACCCAATTAAATTCTTTACGAACACAAGAAACGTTTTTTCTACAATTTGGACAATATAAAAATGCCATTCTTAATTTATCTCCACATGCTTTATTTTGTTTTTAATTATATTCATTAATTATTAAGTATTAAATATATTACTAAAATGATTTAGAGTCCAGTTCTTAATGTATTTGAAAGTTTTAGTGGTTGAAAAATTATAGAATAAGGTCTTGAAAAATAAAAAAAAAGATAGATTATGAATAAAATGCTTTAAGACTTCTTTAATTGAATTTATGTAGCTACAAATTATTCTAAAACTCGACCATTCGGGAGGATCTGCGTGCATTCAACATAAAATCCCCCCAAGTTTTTATTAGCATCCTTTAAAACTTCGTGGCAAATATCGTATTGGGAATATTTACTGTCAATGAAGTTCGCTTTTGCGCCAAATTTTTTAGAAAACTCTTCGTATTTCATGCGTGTCTCTGTTAATTGCCTAAGAGCTGGTTTAAAATTATCAGCAACATCAGGAATTATTTTTAAATTATATAATGCCATTCCCTCCATCATATTTTTTGGATCCATTTTCAACGGTTTATCTGATAATTCTATTTCAATGTCAAGAAAAGTTACCCCCTTCCGGTTTAGAGTACCTCTTACTTTTTTATCTTGAACTTCTGATAATTTAATTTCGCACATTTTCTTAGGATAGCCCCATATTTCCCGTCCAGCTGTCAAGGCTTCGTCAGAATCTACATATATATTAAATACAAATGCTCCCGGTCTTCCTTTGTATTTACAACTCAGGAGAATTAAATTTTCATTGTAAGGCCCGATACTTGAATCAGGATATTCCGAAATGAAGATTACATCAAGCCCCTTTTCTATGGATTCTAATTCTGGGGGTAAATAATTCTTTTTCACGCCTGATGCGCACTGAAACAAAACAATCATCGCGCGCATTTTTGGATATCGATATGGAGGTGGAGGATATAATCCACATTGACGCGGCATTGAATAGTCTACTTGTCTTTCATGCTCGACCATTTTTTTTCATCTCTTTATCATGTAAAGAAACCAGTTAATTAATTAAGAAAATAGATAATCTACTAACTAAAGATTGACATTTTAATTTATTTTGTAAGATTTTAAAATACTTGCATTTTTTAAATGTATTTCGTGGTGTGTAATTGAACCAAGAAATATTGAAGAGCAATATTGCTTTATTTCCCTTGTATTTTTGGCCTATAGGTTATTAATCTGGGCAGACCATCTTTGGTCTTGACCCATTCAAGAGCGAAACTTTCTACTATGATTGGGATCCTCCTATGTGGTTAATCATTTAAAATGCAATCCAAACCTTTCGATCTTATTTATAATTTTGATTAAAATCGATCTTAAAAGCCTTCAATCATTCAAATGAAAAAAAAAATTGATTGTTAGAATTTACACATTTATAATTTCATTTCTCTCAATTTTGCTTGTATTTCATCCTTTTTCTTGCCATGTAAATCATAAAATGCATAAAACACTAGTGTCCCCACAAAACAGAATATAGCTGGAATCAATGTAGTGTGAAGACGAACTCCAAATACAGCTGATGGGGCTTGTACCGCACCTGGGGTAATGTCATACGAAGTGAGAATATGTACTATCGCTATAGTCATTGCTTGAACAAAAACGGCAAGTCGAAAGAAGAAATTTCTGACACCCAGCATGGACGCCTCTTGGTGTTTTCCAGTAATCACAGTTACCTCGTCGTAGCAATCTGATAGGATAGGTTGTATCATGATGTAAAAACAAGCAGCGGCCATTCCATACCATACCTGCATGATAAGGTGTACTGTGAAAGTATACACAAATAAAAAACCAAACAGGCCACTCAAACCACACAAAAACAGCCCCAGGGGGTAAGTTTTTTGAATCCCAATCTTTTTAGCAACCTTGCTCCATATGGGCATGAATGCTAGATAACAAATTAATTGTAACGTAGCAGCTATAGCATTCATCGCAAAGGGAACTTGTAGAACGTCTTCATACCAGTAAAGTCCAGATGCTCCAGCCAAGGCAACAGAACATGATAACATCAAGTAGGCAAATGTAGATAGCATGAAGTTTTTAGCAGTAAGGGCGATTTTCAATGCTTTAAAAAACGAAGTTTTTTCCACATGTTCATGACCCCATAGAAAAATTTTGGTTATTTCTTCGGTCTCACGCACGCCAGGAATGAAAAGAAAAGTACCTATAATTTGCACGATAATAATTACTATTGCTGCTGTAGCAAACGAACTTTTTACATTTTTATCTAGAGTGAGGGAACTGATGATGCCAAAAAGGAAAACTGCTAAACCCCCAAATGCCATTACTGATACCCCTGCTTTTCTTCGATCTGCATCGGAACGAAAATGAACCGGATAAGCTCCAAGGGCTTGTGTAGAAAAGATTGAAAAAAACAAGTCAAAAAGACATAAAATTATCAATAAATAGAAAAACACGGGCCAAGGATTAGCAGCATCAGCTTCAGGCGGCGTCCAAATAAGGAACCAAAATAAAATAGTTGGAAAAATTCCAATAAGGATCCAAGGAAATCGCATGCCCCACTTTTTGGTCCATTTCATTGGTCTATCTGTCAGCCAACCAGATAAAGGATCATTTATCATATTCCATATCGTAAATAATCCCATTATAAGAGCCATCAATGCGGCAGCATCGGCAGTGGACATTCCGGCGGCTCCAAAGACGTTTATTTCATAAAGAGTGTAGATTTGGCCGTATCCAAACAATGAAAAAATAAAAAAGACAAAAGAGTAAGAGATTAATTTCTTGTTTGAAACCACAGTTTTAGTATCTTTTAAAGCTTCTGACACGATATTTACAACCCTTCTTTTATGAATAGTGTTTTTTTTTTAATTTCAAGTGTTAATATTTATATTTTTTATATCGGTGTTGTTGTTATTTATGTGATTCAAATACTCTTAAGAATATATATATAATCAAGATATAAACCTAAAAAAATAGAAAGGTTTTTTTTTTATATTTATTATGTTTAAAAATTGAAAGATACAAATTGGAGATAAAACAATGGAACATGTAGAAAAAGAATTAGCAGGTAAACCTGTAGATCCAGAAGCCATAGATTTTTCAATGTTTGAAAAAATGGCGAAAGTCCCGCGTTTCCTGCTTAAAATATTGTTGAAAAAGAATATTGATAAAATCCGGGAATCTATGGGGGGTGATAGTCGAGATATCACAACCCGTCCTATTATCACGAAAGATGAGGATATTCCGGGTTATAAGACTCAGGTAAGAATTCAAATTTATACGCCAGAGACTACACAGGTCCGTCCTCTTCTGATGTTTTTCCATGGAGGTGGTTGGATTGGCGGGAGTTTACCCGCAGTTGAAAATTATTGCAAGGGCGTAAGCGATCAAGCATATTGTGTTGTTATTTCGGTTGATTACCATCTTGCCCCAGAGCATCCATTTCCCGAAGGTTTAGAAGATTGCTATGCCGCAATTAAATGGGCTGTAGCGAATAAAGACGAATTAAATATTGATCTTAATCGAATTATAGTAGCAGGCGATAGTGCAGGAGGTAATTTTGCTGCCGTCCTATCCTTAATGGCAAAGAATAGGAAAGAATTTTCAATCGCCAAACAAATTCTCATATATCCTGCTACCAATCTTGTAGATCAAATGATGCCGGATGATACAAACGATCCCCCATTCCCCCCTGGAATGATGAAAGTGGTTGCGGTCATGAGCGACCTGTACTTTAAAGGAAAAGTTGATAAACGAAATCCCTATATTTCACCTGCTTTTGCTAAAGATCTTTCGAATTTGCCCCCCGCTTTGATCGCAGTAGGAGATCAAGATTTTCTGTACAAGAGTTCCTTAGAATATGCCAAGAAGTTAGATGAAGTAGGAAATATGGTGAAGTTTATTCTTTATAAAAACGCGAACCATGCGTTTATCGATGACACTGGCAATTCCGAGCAAGCTGACGATTTAGTCAGAGAAGCCGCACAATTCATTCGAAAATAATTTTTATTCTAATTAGTTAGCGTTAAATAATAATAATCTAAAAGAACATAAGAAGAATTTAATGAATTCTGAAATTAATGTAGATATTCCGATAGAGAGATTTATTAAAAATAAAAAATTGGTTAGATAATTTAAATTTATAAGCGCGAGCCGCAGTTCTGGCAAAATTTATCTTTTCTATTATCCAACTTTTCTCCGCATAAAGGGCAAAATTTTGCTCCTTCTTCTTGAACTTGGATTATATCTTCGTTTAGCGCGTATTTTTGTGGTGGTCGAGCTTGTTGCTGGTAAGGTAATTGTTCCCTTGATTGTGAGTATCGTTTTGGCAATGTAAGCTGGATAATAGAACTGCAATGAATACAACGGTTAGGTTCTTTACTATAATGAATAATTAAATAAATGAAAAAACCAATACCTGCTGTAAAAATTAATAATATAATTGCCAAACATGTATCCATCCTTTCCCTTGTTGCGAGGACATTTTGTCCACAATTTTCACAATAACCCGTGGTCATTTTTTTTAACCTTCCGATTTAATATATTTAATGAATAATTTTTTAATTTTCATTCTTGTTTAAAATAAATAACGGCAATATTAAAAATAAATTATAGTCCAATTTTTCTATTGTTTTTTTTCGTATTTTATATTTTCGAACGCTAAACTCATGAAAGATATAAGCGATATTTTCAATAAAATCATTCAATTTCATTACTTAAATCATTTATAGCTTCTTCTATTTGTCTATAAAGTTCGGGGAAAAATCTCTTAAAAGTCCTTAACCAATCTCTTCCTAAAAACCCGCCTGCCCCGAAACAGAAAAAAAATCCGATTAAAATAACAACCTCACTCTCTAAATAAAATATTGATACAGGTAAAACTTGATTTCCATAAATTACTGCTATTATTGAAAGGTTACTTAACACGATTCCAAAAGAATAGTAATTAAATTTAGGAGATTTGAAAAAGTGTAGATCGTCCCGAGTCATTCTAAATATAACTGAAGAATTGCAGCATTGAGGGAAAGATTCGTCTTGATCACTTTTTAGTTCAATAAATTTTAAATTCACAATGTCGTGCCAATCTCTAATAAAAAAGAAGCTCCCAAAATAAATGAATAATAAGATTAATCCTTGAACTATTGCTAAGATAATTCTTAGATTCCATCTCACGTAAGCAATTGGAATTAATGAAGATCGAATCACGATTAAAAATGATGCTACGACGAGGAATAAAATACCAACAAGACCCTCGTGCACGTGATATTTTCCAAAAAGTTTTGAATCATTTAACCTCGCAGAACTCTTTCTAATATAATGTATGGTATAGAGTATTAACCCTGATGCTAAAATGGAATAAGAAATCATTTGTATCACGTCGTAAAATACTAATAAGTGCTTGGGCAAGGTGTAAATTCCAACGGCTCGTAATGAAGCTATTAAAATCCACGATGAAATCCCGATAATCAGCAAGAATTTAATGATTTGCTTGTAAAAATTAAATCCTAAAAAAAATAATAAGGAATTAAATAAAAGGTTAAAAGAAAGAAGCGCAAGAAGTCTAATAGTATTTACGAGGGAAATTTCCCTTCCTCCTTCCAATCTCACAAAAACAAAAATTACGAGAGTAATAATACTAAAACCGAGTAAAATTAAAATTATTAAAAAATTTAAAGTCCTTTTCATTAACTTTTATAAATAATAATTTCAATTTATTCCTATTGCATGTTAAATGAAAATGAAAACTCGTAAATCCCTATTCATTGCAATCGAGGGGGCAGATGGGTGCGGTTCGACGACCCAAAGTTTGCTTCTTAAGGGTTTTTTAGAAGCAAGGGGATTTAAAGTCCATTTAACTCAAGAACCGTCTCAAAGCGAAATAGGCGTCTTATTAAGGAAGTTTTTAAAAGATAAGAACATTCCCCCCACAACGGATGCTCTCATGTTTGCTGCAGATAGAGATATTCATTATCACGAAGAAATTAAAAAAAAACTTGACGATGGTTATATCGTTATTTCCGATAGATATATTGAATCATCGATTGTTTATCAATCATCTCAATCTGACGATATTTCTGTCGAATGGGTAAAAGAAATAAATAAATTCGCTGGCAAACCAGATATTACAATCATTTTAGATATAGATCCAACTGTATCTTTAGCTAGAAAAACAGAACAAGATTTAGAAAAGTTCGAAAATATCTCGTTTTTGGATAAGGTTAGAGATCTTTATCTTAGAAGGGCTAAACACGAAGGATATCACGTGGTAAACTCAGATGATATCATAGAACTCGTGCAAGAAAAAATTCAGAAAATCGTTATTGATAAATTAAAATAAAAAGGATTAAATTTATTTAAAATATTTTCTTTAAGGTATTTTTCTGCAAACTAAATAATACCATGATAAAGTTGACAAGTTCCAATTCTGGTCAGAATCATTGGTTTGATAAAAACCGATTGTTTAAATACGTTAAGGATTTTAGCTTTCCTAGACTTGCTGGAACTGAAGGCGAAAGGAAAGCAGTCGATCTTACCGTTAAGACCTTTGAAGACCTTGGTTTTGACGGGAACTCCATTGAAAGAGAGCCTTTTGTATTTTCAAATTTTTATTCTACAACGTTAATACAACTGATAATGGCTCTCAATTTGACCTTTTATTTAGTTTTAATTCTATTTACCTATATTTATATCTTCATTACAATTATATTCATTGGATTGATGGCCATAATAGTTCTTTTAATCGTCAAAGGTCTTAGACATCCGGAAAAAGAAGGATTTTGGTGGTATTTTGGTGAAACACTTTCAGCTACTAATGTATTCGTAAGAATCCTAGCAAAATCGTTACCTAGTGAAATTGCCGGAAATATCGTGATTTCTGCCCACTTGGACACAAAATCGCAATCCTTTAAAACTGCTTGGAGGATTGTTCTCTATCGGGTATGGTTATTTTCAGGAATTATACTAGGAGGATTTTATGTAGCTGTTTTGATTAACTCACTTTTACAAATTAATCCAGTAAATTTGGTTAATCCAATTTGGTTAAATTTGTTAATTCAATTTGGTTTTTTGATTCTAACTATTTTAATTTCGATATCAAATATTTTTCTAATGTTCCTTACTACTCACAACAAATCACCTGGTGCTTTGGATAACGCTTCTGGAATGGCAATAGTGTTTGAATTAAGTTCGTATTTCAAGGATCGTCCATTAGATAACTTTAATTTGTGGTTCTGCCAATTCTCGGCTGAAGAGTTAGGAACCATGGGATCAAGAGTTTTTGTCAATAATCACGAAAACCAATTCGTTAAAGGACGGATTTTTCAATTAAATTTTGACATGGTATCGTCCAAATTCCATTCAGAAAAGAAAAATGTTGTTGGGTATTTAAAATCTTATGGGGTATTTCCACGAAAACAAATCGCTCCAATACTCAATAAATTTTTGGATAAAGCAGCGCGGGAAGAAAAAATAAGAATTAATGGTTTTCACTTGTCTACGGGAGCTCATCTGGATTCCGTTCCTTTCCATTTAAGGGGTTACGATGCTGTAGACATAACTACGAGAGCTGCTGCGTTGTGGACGCATAATAAAATTGACACGCCTGATAAAGTTGATCCAAAAGTGTTACTTGAAGCGTGTAAAATAGCCAAAAATGTCATCTTAGCGCTCGATAAGGATTATGAAGAGTTATGTGAGGTTCAGGAATTAAAGGGCTTTAACGGGAACATTTGAGAAAGCCAAAAATTAAATAGCAAGTGAAAAGATTGAGTCATACAATAGCAGAAAAAATATTAATGGAGCATACTAATCTTAAAGAAATTAGTCCAGGGCAGTTTATTGATTGTGACGTCGACTTGGTAATGGTTCACGAACAATTAGGTGGTAGAATTCATGAGGAATACGAAAAACTTGGAATGGACCATGTTTGGGATCCAGACAAAATTTTCTTCATTTTAGACCATTGGGTTCCAGCACCTACTATCTCAGCAGCCCAAATGCATCAAGATTGTAGAAAATTCGCTGAGAAATTCAAATTCGTCCATGATATGGGAATTGATAAGGGTATTTGTCATCAAGTCCTACCAGAAATGGGTTTTTCAAGACCGGGCATGTTAATCGTTGGTTCTGATAGTCATACCACTACTTATGGAGCGTTTAATTGTTTATCAACTGGAATAGGCGCAACAGATGTTTCAGTAGTTTTTGCCACTGGAAAATTATGGTTTAAAGTACCTGAATCGTTTAAAATAGAACTCTCAGGAAAACTTAATAAAGGAGTAATGTCGAAAGATTTTATTTTAACATTTATCGGAGATATTACTACAAGGGGAGCAATTTACAAATCTTTGGAGTTTCATGGAGATGGAGCAAGGTCTTTATCCGTTGACGGAAGGATGACAGTTTCAAACATGGTAGTTGAAGCGGGCGCAAAATTTGGAATTTTTTTACCAGATGAGAAAATAAGCAAATGGTTAAGGGGAAGAACTACACAACCTTATAGATTTGTTAGTGCTGATGCCGATGCATTCTACGAAAAGGTTTATGAATACAATTTATCAGAAATTACCCCTATTGTAGCAACTCCCTCAAGTCCTGGAAATGCTGCTAAAATTGAAGATGTAGAAGGAATTGAAGTAGATCAAGCCTTTTTAGGAAGCTGTACCAATGGAAGAATGGAAGATCTTCGCATTGCAGCCAAGATTTTGAAGGGACAAACTGTTAACGAAAAAACTAGATTAATTATAATACCGGCATCTAAAGAAATTTATAAACAAGCCATAACTGAAGGACTAATTGAAATCTTTATTAAAGCCGGGGGAGTTGTAGGAAATCCTACTTGCGGACCCTGCATCGGGGGTCATATGGGTGTTTTAGGTGCAGGTGAAGTTTGCGTGAGTAGTACCAATAGAAATTTTGTAGGGAGGATGGGTGCCTCGAGTTCAGAAGTTTATTTAGCTTCTCCAGCCACTGTTGCAGCTTCTGCTTTAAGAGGAAAGCTATCTGACCCAAGGGAGGTGTTATAAATAACGAAAAAAATTGCCGGATTTGCCTATATATTGGGTGACGACATCAGCACAGACGACATTGTACCAAGTCATACATTAACCATGAGAGATCCTCATGAAATGGCAAAATGCACGCTTGAATTTATTGACCCTGATTTCGTAAAGAATATTGAACGAAGCAATATCATGGTCGCTGGAGAAAATTTTGGAACGGGCAGCTCACGCGAGGAAGCTGTTAACGTTTTTAAAACGCTTGGAATTAAGGTAATAATAGCTAAGTCTTTCGCAAGAATTTATTTTCGTAACTTAATTAACGTGGGGATACCCGGAATAACTTTGGATTGGAACGAAAGTATGATTTCAAAAGGCGACAATTTAGAAATATCCCTCATGGAAGGAACGATTTTAAACACAACTAAAGATGAAAAAATAATATTTACGAGGTTACCAAACTTTTTAGCTAACATCTTAGAAGAAGGTGGCATCTTAAATTTATTAAAAAAAAGTTTAGCAAAATAAATTAATTACATTAAATCCTTAATTTCCTTTTGGATTTTCTCAACCCTTTTTTTTGCCTTTAATAAAATTTTACTTTTACCGTATTTATTGAACCATCTCTCAAATCTTTTTTCAACCGAAATAAAATTCGTTCCAGCAGTCATTTTATCTGCCAAGCATATGATTTTCTCTTCTATAGATTCCGGAAGGTAATCCTTAACGGGCAAGCCTAAATCTTCAGCATCTTCTTTATCTAACCCTCCTAAAATATGTGTTTCGCATATTTTTGCGAGTTTTGAAGGCAAACCTCTCTCTCGTAAAATTTTACCGCCGATTAAAGCGTGCTCAAAACCGTGCGTCTTTGATCTGCCAATATCGTGGAATAAACCTCCGATTACTATCAATTGTTTATCAACTTTGACTTTTGAAATCTTATTTGCAATTTCTAAACCCTTATTAGCAACATTTATCGAATGCACGCGAATCGAAATCGGGAGTTTAACTTTCCTCAGCAACTCAATCGCAAATCTCTTATCTGGTAAAATTTCTTCTTCTTCACTTGCCATTATGAATTATGAATTAAGATTAAAGTTTAAGTTTTAGTTATTAAAAAATTTTTCTTAACATAACGGATTAATCCGTAAAAAGTTTTATATGAAAATTGCTTTAGAAGCAAGTAATATTCAAAAATAAAATAATAATTGAGACTAACCAGTCCATTCTTCATATTTGCCCGAAGCAACGCCGCCTAATAACCCCCCAAAAACACCAAAAATGAGGGCAGTTAACATTCCCCCGACGGTATCGATTAATTGGGTTCCTTGAAACATTGCCATTAAATCTTCTCCAGCAATTATGCTAAAAATAATCCAGATTAGCGTAACTACAACGTCCACTAGTAAAACGCACATTGCGCCGCGCTTTAACCCCTTAGCAATTGAGCCACTAACATATCCTACGAATAACCAAGCTAAAACCTGTGGTGAAAAGAATCCAATGAGTGATATTGGACCGTATAAGAAAAATGATATGATATCAAAATCAAAATTGGCTCCTACTAATAAAGCAAAATATTTAATAGCGTTACCTCCAGCAAACAACTCAACTTCAGATAGAATCTCCCATTGAGTAAAAAATACAATGGAAAAAATACTAAGGACGATACCTACTATCATGCCTACCAACAATCGAGAAGAAACCACTTGTCATTTCACTTCCTAATGCGTGTAAATCATTATTGATTAATATTTAAATAATAATTAAAATTATATTAAAATTTAAAATTACTCTTGAAATTAAACTTTTTGGTGATGTTAAAAAATATCATGAAAAAAATAATTATAAAGTTAAAAAACACACCATTCTTTCAATAAAATATTAAAATTATGAATCAATAAATTCATTAGAGGAACAATTATTTAAAAATAAGATTAGGTTTATATTTTGGCTCAAAAGAAAAAACAAAATGAAGAACTGGAAACAAAGGAACCAGAAGAAGAAAAAAAAGACATATCTGACAATTTAAAAACTGATTTCGACGAAGATTTTGAGGAAGATTTTATCGATATTGAAACCGAACTTGATCTACTTGATACCGAAGATTTAGAAGCTGAAATCGAAAAAAAAGAAGTCATCATTGACAAGGACGAGGAGCAAAAACAACTTTATTTAAGTTGCGGAATACACATAGGAACAAAATTATTATCCGGCGATGCTCGAAGGTTTATTTATAGACAAACTAATTACGGATTGTACGTAATTGATTTAACTCAAACAGACGAGCGGATAAAAATTGCCGCCAAATTCTTGAGTAAATATGTGGAGGAAGGTAGCGATCGAGTGATTGTCTGTTCCGTAAGAAGGTACGGGAAAGAACCTGTTAAAAGGTTTTGCGAAGCAATGGGTTGTCGTGCAATTACCACCAGATTCATTCCTGGCTCGTTGACCAACCCAATTATTGAAACTTATATCAAGGACGCATCTGTCGTCGTAATTGTTGATCCACACGCAGATAAAGTTATTTTACGGGAAGCCAAATTAGCCAGAATACCAGTAGTATCTCTTTTTGACACGGATGATACCCTAACTGGAATAGACCTTGCAATTCCCGCAAATAATCGTGGAAAAAAAGCGTTAGGTCTAGTTTTTTGGCTTTTAGCAAGATTAATAATGCTTGAACTTGGTAAAATCTCTAGCGAAGACGAATTTCCTTACCTCTTAGAAGAATTTACCTCGAAGATCGTTCCGATTTACAGGAACATAAAAGATCAACCAAGACGAAGATATTAAAAAAAAAAAAAATTAATTTATTATTATTTTATGAATCTGAAAGTTAATATTTCTTCTTGTAAACCTCGTATATCTTTTGAATTATTAATGTAAAATTTTTAATCTTTCAACAACTTCTTTTAATAAAGATTTAATACACAAATTGCGTGAAAAAATCGTGAAAAAAGTTGTTGCATTTGCAGGGAAAGGAGGTGTCGGCAAAACTACAAGCTTAGTTCTATTCTTGAAATATCTACTTGAAAAAAATAATAATTTGAATATTCTTGTTATAGATTCCGATCCTGATGCAAATATTGCTGATGTCATTGGCGAAGAAGTCCAATTTAATCAAACTATTGGCGGCAAGATGAAAATTTTGAAGGACAAAATTCAAAAAAGGCAACTCCCTCTCGATACGCCTAAGAACCAGATAATTGAAAGTGAAGTTTTTAGCACTCTATTGGAGATGGATGACTTTGATCTCTTAGCAATGGGACGATCTGAAGGAGAAGGTTGCTATTGTTTCATAAATTCCGTCCTAAAAAATGTTATTGACACGCTATCGAAAAATTACGATATTACATTGTTAGACTCTCCAGCAGGCTTGGAGCACTTTGCCCGCAAAACTGGTCGCAGTGTATCCGACTTGATAATAGTTACAGACCCCTCGAAAATGGGCTTTCATACAATGCAAAGAATAATCGAAATCATAGAAGAATTAACCTTGAAGTTTGAAAGAATTTGGGTTTTAGGAAATAGATTTCCTGACAACCTAAAGGAATTATTAGAAAGGGAAGTTGAATCTCTTAAAAACGACAGAGTTGAATTGTTAGGTTTTATTGGTAATGACGATGAAATTAGCAAAAATAATCTGTTAGGGGAAAATTTATTAGATTTACCGGTCGACAATCCATCTTATCAACAAGCAAGGCAAATCTTTAGCAAAATTACATGAAATCTTCTCATTTTTTACTTTATAAACACGAGTTATTCAGGATAAACAAGGAACTGAAGGTTTTTTTCTAAGAAAGCTAAAAATTTATACTCTCTTTTCTGGTTGAAACTTTAAGATATAAAATCTCATGAGATAACGAACTCCAAATCCGACATGAACTTTTTCAGTATTGAAATACAGTCTATTGAAAAAAAAAATCTAAAGAATAAAAAAATAAAAAAAGATTTACAACTTAAAATTTACTCGTTTAGTTCAACTCTTTTGTTTTTTTCCCACTCGAAATCAAGTTCTATGAATTTTCTAGAATACAGATAAGCAACGATTAATATTAAAGAACATATTGGCCCCCATATAACATAACCCATAGAAAAACTTAAAGTTCCTACGGTAATCTCCGGCAATTCCAACATGGCACCCATGATGATCAGACCAATAGCTTGAAAAATATTTAGAGGTATACTTGGAACACCTCTATAAGTTCCAGCCTTTAATTCTCCCGTGGTTTTCTCGTCATCTTCAGAAATATCTGGAATCATGATAGATTGAAATAAGAACCAGCCACCCATGACACCGGCAATTCCAAGGATAAATAGTATCCCGAATATAAAGGTTGATCCCATTGGAATTATCAAGGCTAATAACGTGAATGGAAGAATAATGATCGCTGCTAATAAATCATATAAAAGACTGCGTTTTTTTCCAATTTTATGTATCATCGTTTTCCATACGTATAAGAAAAATAATATCCCCAAGATGAAAATAGCTGCTACTATGATGTAATTTGTTGCTTCAAAAACTAAGACCACTTCCATGAATAATAAAATCAATGAACCTATCTGTGTCCAAGCCAAGCTAGCAATGCCAATCATGAGAGTTACTAATAAAAAATTCTTGTTTTTCATGACTACCTTTAAATACTGAAATACGGTTGATTCTATTTTAAAGTGTGGTTCTGTAGGCATCAAGAAGCTAGCTAAATAGTATAATATTACTGGGATAATCCCGAAAATTATCACGCTATACATGTAATCGGGGGGGATTACAGCGGGGTTTTCCTTTAATGCATCGATAAAACTTGTTAGCACTAACATCGAAAAGACCGCCATTGTAGCTGTTCCAAAAAATGAAATCGTCTGTTCGAATTGAGCTGCTTTAGGTCTTTCATCAACACTAAATTGCTCAGCCATCCAAGCCCCAGATATTGTCGTAACTCCATAAGCAAGATTGAAAACTTGATAAATGACTAATAACCAAATGAATAACGCGTTCAGATCGGTAAGATCTATTACTAAACTTGGCAATAATAATAATATGAAAGATAATCCGAGAATTGGAGTCATGATGACCATGTATGGTTTCCTTCTCCCCCATCGAGTGTATTTTGCGTCACTTATCCAACCAAAAAAGAACTGAGAAGCAGCAATAGTAAGTTTTCCCATGCCTAAAGCAAAACCGACGAGAAATGGTGATACTTGATAAGCTAAGATATAAAGAGTAGCTAGAGCCATATCAGCAAATCCCATTATGATAGATGTTCCATACTTTGGCAACGCAAAAAGCAAGTATTTGCTCGTCGCACTTTTTTCCCTTTGAATAACATCCTTTTGATTCATATAAATTACTCCTATTTTTGTTTATTCTATTCGATGAAAATATAAAATAAAAATTATCAATATAAAAGAATTCATTTTTCATTTTTAAATATTGTTGATGATTTCTTTTATGAACTACTACTGCCTAAAGTCAGTAGTTTCCTACGAGTTCGCACCCACTTTCGTGGCGGGTTTGACTGTATGTCGTAGAAAACCGTTCCACATTTGCAAGAACAGTTCCTCGTTCATGAAAAATTGATGCGATAGGAACTCATATTCTCCGAACTCTTTCATTTTCAAGAACTTGATCATGATATTCACGGCAGAGTTCAGATCTCGGTCAATCTGATTTCCACAGTCGCACTTAATAAATCTCTCGTAGATGGGTCTTTTTGAGAGTTTTCCACACTTACAACACGCTTTCGTTGTCTTTTCCTCGCCAATTCTTATTACTCTCTTACCCAACCTTGCGGCTTTATAGGTCAAGAACTGAGCAAATCGAGACATGAAACCCGTGTTCTGAACGGAATGGTTCAACGTTTTTTGAGCCTTGGTTTTTCTTGCGTTCCCTGTTCCTTTCTTCTTCTTGGCCATTTCTTTAACGGCCAAATCTCCGATGATGAGCGTGTTCGCCTTGGTGTTCTCTACGATTTGTTTTGAAAGCCAATGTTGGTAATCCTTAAGTTGATGAGCTCGTTTTCGAATCATCTTTTTCATTTTCGCATCAAGCCATTTCCACCTCTTGCTTTTCTTCTTGCAATGGTCTCGTTTTGACTGCACTTCTTCGATCTTCTTTTTCCAATACAGGTCTGCCCGTTTGTGCTTGAATGAAACGAACTTTCCGTGAATGTTCACACCAGCAGTTTTTGAAACTCCCAAGTCAAATGCTTGGTATAGCTCATTATCATTGTAATCGGGAGCGTCAATCTCGTACGTGAACGAGAGAAACCATCGGTCTTGCGAATCGCGAAAGATC
>JAUXAJ010000184.1 GCA_030620005.1 Promethearchaeota archaeon
TTCGCAATATTTAATAGATATAGAGAATGCAGAATCACTCTACTTAAATCGTGCTAAATTCTTAATTTCAAGTCATTCATATTTAGTAGAACATCCAGACAAGACCCCTTTTGATTACATGAGAAAAAAGATAAAAGAAAATCAACAAAAAATAGATGATGCAATAAAATTAATAGAAGATAATAGTTCATCGGAAGAAAATATCGTAAATGAATTGTTGAAAAAGGATCTTTTTTTCCCTAAAAGTAAAATGAAAGGTTTTTTATCGGAAATTTACACTCATTGGGAGTCTTGGATTATCAGGCAACATTTAAGACATGCATTTTTACCTACTTAAAGGTAACGCATTTAAATTATTAAATATCTATTGAGAAGTAATATAACTTTTATAAAAGTACATCCAATTAGAAAAAGCAAAAAAAATAAGGAATATGTCGAGCAATGTTAAGAAAAGAATTTGGATTTTACCTTCTTCTATGATTTTAATAATAATCAATAATTTCAATCATTCATTCTTTACTATTAATTGATTCTTGTTTTTTCAAAAATTCATCTATTAATTTTATACATTCTTCAATAACTTTTTTTACTGGTTCTTTAAATTGAGATGCATCATTTATAAAATAATCCTTAGTAATTCCATCCACATATCCATGTGCTGAAACGCCTCTTAAACTAATCAAATCTTTTAAAACATCCATTTGGAAGTCTATTTTATCAATAAACCATTTGGGAATATCTTTTTTTTCTAAATTTATGTAGACTTTTGAAATATCATGTTTTCTAGGATATTCTATTCCATAGAGAATAAGTATGGCTTTTAGAGCTTGCTCAACTGACATTTGATAAGAATAAATTACGTCGTCCCATCTTTCATCTTCGTATGCTCGTATAGCTCCTTGATACCAACGAGATGCCCGTTCTATTGCCCCTTTTGAAGTTTCAAAATTATTCATAATTCAACTATTTCTCCAAATTTAATATCTTTTCTTTCCCAATAGAAATCATTGTCACTAATAAAAACACGTTTTAGGCCTTTTTCTTCAATCCTATTCTTTATTTTTTTAATAAATTTTAAGCCAGTCTGATTTCTGTCAAAAAGTATTATTCCATCCATGGCAATATCGTAATATAAAGTTCTAAAATTATTCAAATCCTCCATTTTTAACGCTATTTCCTGAATGGGACAAAAAAGTTCCACACCATCTTCATTAATAACTTGATTTTCTTTTTCAAAGAATGCCGTCAATCTTATAACCTCCTTATTTAATTTTCGGGCATCTGAAGTGTCATCTGAAAACAATAAAAATAAATCAATATCACTATCTTTATTCCATTTTCCTCTAGCGACAGACCCATATAATATGACCGATAAAAGCTTTTCTTTACAATTTTCCTTTAAGACTTTAAGAAGATTATATAAATAATTTCTAAAAACATGAGAAACTCTATCTAAACTCTCATAAATCTGTTCTTCTTCCAAAATGAATCAAGCGTTTCTTATTTTTATAGGCTATTCTAATAAGTGTATATGGATATATATAAATCACCATTTTATATCTATTCTTTGTTGTATTAAAATCGAATGCAAAATAACTTAATTACAAAGAAAATTAATTGAAATTTCATTTTAAAAATTGAATAGTTGATGGAACTCTTTTAAATATGATTTTTTAAAAAGAACGCGACTTAATAAACCTTTTAACAAATTTTTTATAAAAAAATAGATTTAACAGATTAAATAAAATAAGATATATTATTTTTACTGACAAGTTATTAATCTTTAAATTTCAAAATTGAATTATAATGACTGAAAGCGAATATAAGCCCTATATACTCGGGTTATGTTGTAATTGGTGTACTTACGCAGGCGCAGACCAAGCGGGGACGTCTAGAATGCAGAGACCAGCAAATCTGAGAATACTTAGAATGATGTGTGGAGGTCGAATTGAGCCGCAATTTGTGTTGGACGCCCTAATGAACGGAGCGGATGGTGTATTAGTAAGCCATTGCCACAAAGGAGATTGTCATTATGTGACTGGAAATCACAAGACTTTTGGAAAAATGTCCATTCTTCTTCGATACTTAGAACAATTCGGGATTAATCCGAAAAGAGTATATTATACGCAAATATCTGCTTCAGAGGGAGCAGAATTAACAGAAGTAGTCGAAGAATTTGTACATACATTAAAAGAGTTAGGACCCAATCCAATTAAAAAGGAGGGAAAATAAAAAAATGCAAGTGTTTAAGTTAAAAGTAAATCATTACCTCTGTACTGGTTGCAATATCTGTGTAGTTTCGTGCCCAATAAATTTTGACGAGCTAAAAACTAAAAGCAAATTGACCGCCGAAAACGCTGTTATTCTGGTAAAAAATGGCATTGCCAGGCCAATATATGATGAAGGCAGGAAAAGAAATTGCGATGGATGTGGTGTTTGTATTAAATCTTGCCCTCAAAATGCAATTCAAATAGAAATAATAAATGTGATGTGAGGTATTAAAAAATGTCATTTCCAAAAATATCAAGAACAATAAGTAAGGAAGAAGAAAGAGTTAAAGTTCAATTCCTCACCGAAAGTTTAGAACTAATTCTTAATAGAGAAAAGTGCGTTGGATGCGGAACGTGTGCCAGAGTTTGTCCAAAGGAAGCTGTTAGTCGAGGACCTATAGGGGCATCTGCAAGATTTCCTACCACGGAAGATATCATTCCACAAATTTACGACCCAAAAAAATGTGTCTTTTGCGGGACTTGCGTGGTCATGTGTCCATTCAGCGCATTAACGCTTGTAAAAGATGGAGAAATAATTGAACTGGCAAGTATCCCATTAGTGGAACAGAAGGTGATACCTAAGCTTGAATTTGAAGCGAAAAAATTAGATAATGGTAAGGTCGTCAAACAATATGCTAAAGCAAATGTAAGTATTGTGATCGATGAATGCGCTGGGGGCTGTTCTACTTGCGCTGAAGTTTGCCCTAGTGGAGCAATTAAAGTTGCGGCAAGACCAGAAAAAGGTTGGGAGTCAAGTGGCAAGGTAGAAGTTGTAGATCCTGACCTCTGCGTGGCGTGTGGTGCTTGCGATAATGGATGTCCAACTGGAGCTATAAAATTAGAGATAACTGAAGTAAAATATTCAGGAGATTACAGTAAAACATTCTGGCCACCTCTAATAGAAAGATTAAAAACATTAAAATGGAGTAAAAAGGAGGCTTAAAAAAGATGAGTATAGAGAATTTAACTTTAATAACCGGACGCACGATAAACCAAGGCGTTGCGCTTGAAGGGGGAAAAGTCACAAAAGAAAACGTTCGGGCTGCTGCTCTTTGCGCCTTTGATCCGGAAGATTTTAAAAAATTAGATTGTCTAATCGGAACCCCGGTAAAAATTACTACAGATCACGGAGAAGTGACGGTATATTCCACGATCTCAGAAGAAGGACCACATTCAGGAATAATTTTTGTTCCAATGGGACCTTGGGCAAATCAAGTTGTCAATCCAGATTCTCAATCTTGTGGAACTCCAACTTATAAAGGAATGAAAGCAAAAGTAGAAGCTGTAAAAAATGGTAAAGTTTTGGACGCATTAGAATTAATAAAAACATTAATGGAGGGTTAAAATAATGGTAGAAAAAAGTATTAAAACTTTTGAGGACGTCGTGTGCCCATTTTGCGGAAAGGAATACTTTTTTTAAAGATTCCCCGTATCATTATGCGACGATCTCGAAGTCGATGTTAACGTACACGAAAATATTGTTGTAGAAGTTCGAAATGCGTGTCAAATAGGCACGAGAAAATATTTCTCGTCTAATCCAAGTGAACACAGATTCGAGAAACCAATGATTAAAGACAACGGCTCTTTAAAAGAAGTTTCATGGGATGAAGCGATAAATAAGGCAGCAGAAATTTTAACCAAAGCTAAAAGACCACTGCTTTATGGCTTTTCAAGCACGGAATGTGAAGCCCAAAGTAAGGGGGTTGAGTTAGCAGAGATTTTAGGAGGCATTTTGGATAACACTGCTTCCGTATGTCACGGGCCTACATTGCTTGCCGTTCAAGATGTAGGAGCGCCAAGCTGTACGTTAGGAGAGATAAAAAATAGGGCTGATTTAGTCATATTTTGGGGTTGCAATCCAGTTCACGCACACCCAAGGCATCTTGGAAGGTATTCTGAATTTGTTAGGGGCTATTTCAGGACGGACGGAAGGAACGATCGCACTATCGTAGTAGTTGATCCTCGCTACACGCATACAGCTCAAATAGCCAACACGTACATTCAAGTGAATCCTAGCGAGGATTACGAGTTATTAAACGCGATTAGAGCCGTGCTTAGAGGCGTAGAATTAGACGATAAGGAAATATCCGGAGTATCAATGGAAAAAATTAAAGAACTAGTTGAGGTAATGAAATCGTGCAAGTTTGGAGTCATATTTTTCGGAATGGGATTAACTCAAAGCTTATCTCACCATCGAAACATTGATACCGCTATTTGTCTAACAAGAGAATTAAACGATAAGACTAAATTTTCAATCATTCCAATGCGAGGCCACTACAACGTTGCTGGAGCTAATCAAGTGTTTACTTGGGCAACTGGCTACGCATATTCTATAGATTTCTCAAAAGGTTACCCTCGATATAATCCGGGAGAGTTTTCCGCTTGTGATCTGTTAATAAGAGACGAAATCGATGCGTCTTTAATAGTCGCGTCCGATCCCGCTTCAAATTTTCCAGCAGCTTCAGTACGAAACATGTTTAAACACCCTTTAATCGCTATAGAACCACATGAAACACCTACTTCGGCAAATGCAGATGTTGTTTTACCCGCAGCTATTGCGGGAATTGAATGTGAAGGAACCGCCTATCGAATGGATAAAGTTCCTTTAAGAGTAAGAAAAGTAAAGGACGCACCCGGTGAATGTCTAACTGATAGAGAAATATTGGAAAGATTAATTGAAAAAGTAAAGGAGAAGCAAGGTGAATAAGTAATGGCTGAAATAAAGTTAAAGTTAAAAACCCAACCTGATTTTCCACTGGAAGCAGAATCAATCTCTCCAGATAATTTTGCTGGAAAATCCGCTACAGATATTAAAAAGTTAGTGTTGTATCACGGAAACGAGGAAGTTACCCTAGGAGATTTTTTTAGTGTTTCCGGAAAATCTGGAGATATAAGCGAATTAAAAATTATCATGGATGGAAATCTATCCAATGTAAAGCGCATCGGAGAAAATATGACTGGTGGAGAAATCGTGATAAACGGTAATGTAGGAATGCACGTTGGAAATCATATGTCAGGGGGAAAGATTTTAGTTAATGGTAATGCGGATGATTGGGCGGGTGCTATGTTGAAAGGTGGTGAATTAGAAATTACAGGGAACGCTGGACATTATGTAGGAGCCGCTTATAGAGGTTATTGGCAAGGAATGAGAAATGGTACCATTAAAGTTAAAGGAAAAATAGGTAATGAAGCATTGTTATGGGCAAACGGCTCTACAGTCGCTAAAAGGTTTCCAACTTTATATTGTGGTGGTGCAGCATCATTTTTAGGCGCACATAATCACGGTGGAACCATTGTAGTTGATGGTGATGTAGATCGCTGCATTGGAGCTGATCAAGTAAAAGGTACAATCGTAATTAAAGGGAAAATTTCAAGAATACTCCCGTCGTTTATAAAGATTGGAGAAGTCAATGAAATTGAACTATTCAACGGAGAAAAAATTACCGGGAAATTCATTGAATACAGCGGAGATCATTCCGTTAAGAAAAATCATTCTGTTGTAAGTAAGAAAACGGGGAATGTTAATATTGGTGTAAATGGCAGATTATACATTGCCGCTTAAAATAAAACATCATTCTTATTTTTTATTAATTTTAAATTCTTTATTTTTTTAGATGTTTTCTTCTAAGTTGTTGCGTTGTAAGTTTTAAAAATACTTACATTTCTTCAATCAAATCAAAAAGAGCCTTTTTAACTTCTTCATCGTCATTGGTATACTTAAACACACCCTCTTCGAATGAACCGCCAATTCCAGCTCCAGCAAGCTCGTATATGAAGTTTTCTGCGTCTTCAAGAGTGATATTTAGCGCTTGAGCAAGTTTTTCAATTGGCAGGCATTTTTGGAGTTTGATTATCCCCTCAACCCGCTTTTTCTTTTTTAATAAATCTCTTTCAGTATCTCGAGAAACAACTTTAAATTTAGGCGGCTCCGGAGATTTCGGTGGCTTTGGTGATTTCGGAGATTTCGGCGTCTTCGGAATTCCAATTTTACCTAATATCTCGTCTTTATACGAAATTACAGCATCTCTTATAAATTGTGAAACAGATTTACTCAAATCTTCAGCAAGTTCCTTTAAATCATCTTTCATTTCTTTAGGAAGAGTAAAATTTAATCTTACAAATTCTTTTTTTGTATCTCTTAACCTTTCCTTTCTCTCTCTATTATCTTCTCTCATTCTTTCCCGTTCTTCCCTTAACTTTTCTTTTCTCTCTCTACTCTCCTCTTTAATTCTTTCTCTCTCTTCCCTTAATTTTTCTTTATCTCTTGCTAACTTTTCTTTTACTCTTTCCTTTTCATGTTTTGCTCTTTCCCTCTCTCTGGCCATCTCTTCTTTTAGTCTTTCCTTTTCAGCTTTTGTTCTTTCCTTCACTTTTGCTATTTCTTCTTTTATTTCTTTCTTATTTACAGGGATTCTTGCTTTAATATCATCCATATAATCACTGGAATTTTCTTCTGCTTGTTCTCCAGGTTTTAAGCGTGAACTTAAATCTTTACCGCAATTTTCGCAAAATTCCTGGTCTGAATCTTTAATTTCTGCACCACAATTTGGACAATGCATGATTTTTTATCCTATTTTTTTTTTATTTTTTATTATTATTATTATTATTCTATTATTCATCTTCATTTTAACACATACAAATAATTTATTGTTAAAGTAAAAGAAGTTTTTTTTGGTTGTTTTGATTTTAATTTCAAGTTGTATCTGAGGTTGTTGCAATTTTCATACCATTATTCAATTCTAATTCAATTCTACGCTTTTTCAATATTGTAGATATGCGCTTCACGTCCTTATCGATCCAGATTGTCGCAAAAAGCCAGATTAAAGGTCCAATTGCTCCAATACTCATCGTAATTATCACAGTCATTTGATAATCTTGAGTAAATGCTGCCAACAGTATTCCTGCTAGTATAGGTCCAGTTCCAGCACCTATCATCTCTAAAAACTGATTTGTTGAACTAATAGTTCCTTGAGCTTCCGGTAAGTTTATTTTTTGTAGAATTGGAGGTTGGTTCATGCTATAAAGGCTACTTAATGAACGTCCAAGAAACACACCAATTCCAATTACCCATATTACGGGAAAGGAAAATAAAAAACCTATATTATTGCCTTCATCTACCGTTAAATGAGGAAGTGGTACGGAAAAAATTATTATAAACATCAAGAACATGCTAAAAAGCGAAATTGTTATCAGATAAATCCTGTATTTAATGTTCTTTTTACCCAAGCGGTCTGATATTTTCGCAAAAAGAACGGCTCCTAATATTCCCCCAGGAAGTCCAAAGACAATCATGAAAAGACTGGTTGAAAGCGGCGAAATATTATGCGGCGACGTTTGAATGTATGCCATTAGTAAGAAATCAGGAACAGATAAAATTATTGTAGTAAAGATCCCCTCAACAAATGCGATAATGTTTGTCGGAGAAAGAAAGGTTTTCTTAATTGTTTCCTTGGTTAAATGATATTCGTAAATAATATCCTTATTTGATAATATTTCTTGAAATACAGCTTGATTTGCCGCGCGTTTCGGTTCCTTCCCCTTCATATTCACGAAACCAAATATTACAACAATCAACCCAACAATCCAGAAATACATTCGCCACATATTACTCTGAAATATTACTGCCGAAATGACCATGCCAAATATTTGTATTATTTGAAATGTTCCGTCCAATGCTCCGTAAAATTGCGAACGTTCTTCTTCTGCCGAAGCATCGTTGATGTAGGAGTTTGTAATTGGCCAGAAGCCCCCCGTAAAAAAACCCCGCACTAAAATACAAATCATGAAAAACACGTAAGTAGTAAAACCCAACCCTTCAGGGGCAAATCCGTTAACGAATAACCCCGCACCAAAAAAGACTGAAGAAATCGAAATTAACTTGACGCGTGAAATTCGATCCGCTAAATAGCCAAAAAATAACCCCGAAATAGCCATTATATACGTGGCAAATCCTACTAATAGACCTAATTCGGTTGAGCGAAAGGGTTCTCCTGGCCACATTATATTTGAAATGATTATAATATTAATGTATATTGCCGCCATGGCAAACGCGTGAAAACCATGAGATAAAAAAAAAGACCAGGTCTTCTGAACTATTGAAGTGAAGCCGATGGTTCCTTTAGTTTCGTTAACAGTTTCGTTAACTTTAATATTAATATCCATGCTCATCGTATCTCACCAAGACCGGTTTTTAAATAAAGTAAATCTAACCTTTGTATAAGGTAAAATTATACTATAAAAAAGTTTACGTTTTATTGACCTTTTTTCATCATTTTTTTTTTCATTTTTTTTTTCATTCATTTTTTTTTCCTCATCGTGTATGTATTAAGTGTGTTTTGATACACACTCATTATTACTTATTGAATGTGTATTATGATATTTAAAGGTTTGCTTTTTTGTGTGCATTAGTGAATGATTATTCATTATAAGTGCATCCAGTGTGTATTAGTGAATAATTATTCACAAAAAAAGAAATTTCAAAACACAAAAAAAGTAGCTTATATTTGTTAGAATCATCCCTCAAAGCGAAAATATCACACAGTTTACTTAAGTCATATAATGCTAAAGGGCACATAAGTTTAAGAGAATTTGGAGCCATTCTTCACTTGACTCGAAAAGAAGCGAAAAGGTGCGTTTCTTATTTGGAAGCCCTTGGTTTCAAAGACAATAATAAAGACGGAAATTACATTTTTTCAGACAGTAAAAAAATTATTTTAAAAGATGCATTCGATATAATCACAACTTTGAAGTTTTCTCACGGTGAGTTCCATAAGTTAGATAATGCTTCCTTTGCTCGAATTATGGGTGTCACAGAGCAAGATGCTACTCAATATCTTTGCGAAATTATTGAATCTAGTCCCATTGACGCCTTTATTTACTACGGAATTTTTTATTATCAAAGGGGGAGTCCAGAAACTAAGTAAGCTTTTATTAGATGGATGGAAAACTATTGGGAGGGAAGTGAAGGCTTACAATCTAAAGACATGAGCGATTTTATCATGAAATATATAAAATGACGAAATAAGATTAAAATTAAAAATCCATTAAAAAAAATCCGGTATAAAAACCATTAAATCGTCGGGGAGCAAACATTTAAATCGTATTCTTTCCATTTATTTAACGTGCGCCTTAAAAATTTGAGAGATAGTTATGAGGGTATTTTGTTCAATGAAAAATAGGGAAGAGATACGAGAAAAAATAATCAAAGAGAGAAAAAGGCTCAGAGAAGAAAGGGAGCGTATTAAACGAGAGCACGACAGAGAAGGGCACAGAGAGCAGAGCAGAGAGTTTAAAATAAACGATTACATCACGCTCAAGTTGGAATTTTTACAGACCGATATTTATGTGGCAGGCGAGCGTTTCATCCAGTGCAAGGGCTTATTGTTAGATATACCCGTCAACAACATCGTGAAGCTTGAGGCGCTCGAATCTATGGACGATATTGACATATTTGCCAGAGAGTTCCATAGATCAACGGGGTATGGGAAGAGGATCCCCCCAGAGACCGAGTTCTGGGGACACTGTTCGAACATTCAAGTCTGGGCCGAGCACGATTACGACACTCGTCTAATTCACACCAATCTTGCGTTTCCGCTATTAAAAAGATTAACCGAAGTCGGGGACCCCGTCGCTAAGCATGTTTTTAAGGACGAGATCGGCAAAAGGCTGCGGAGCGGAAGCATCGTTAGCGCGCGCTACTTGCTTATAGAAGGCTATTTTAACTATTTCACTAAAGAGGAGGGGGAACTAATCTTTCTCAGAAACAACTTAACTTTAAGCGATGAAATATCGGATGTGCTGAATCGTCCAAAAGAATTGAACAAGCTTTTTAAAGAAAAGATTTTTGCTCTTGAACTGTTAGAAATACTATCCGAGTTAGGCGACGATATGGCTCAGAGTATTCACGATAGATATGTCAAGAGTTTAAAGAGCAGTACATTCACAGTAAAAAAGTTTTGGGACCTAATTGAGCGGACAAGGAAAAAGTGCAACAACGATTCGGAATACCAGAGGGAATTATTAGAGAACGAGTTAAAAGCGTTAACACTCGAGGAGCTCTACTGTATTCATGAGATTTTGAACCTTTTATCCTTTAAATTAGAATCTAATCAAAAATTTTTAAACCAACCTGGATATCTTATTATAGCTTTAGGCAAGGAAGCATACATGAAAGCTCTATATAATGCGGAAGAGTTTACTCGCGATTTCGAGGCTGGTGTGTACGGGAACGCTCGTTTTATCGTAATTATGCTTAATAGA
>JAUXAJ010000342.1 GCA_030620005.1 Promethearchaeota archaeon
GAATTTCTCTCAATGAGGTAAACTGGAATGCCTAACTCAGCCGTGTCAAAAGTAGCTCTAAGACCAGCTATTCCAGCACCAATTACTAAAGTTGCTTTGGTAGTGGATATCTTCTTTGTCTCAACTTCTTTTAATTTTCGAGCCCTGTTCACACCTGCTTCTACTAATTTTAATGCCTTCTTCGTGGCCTTTTCCTTATCTTTTATATGAACCCAAGAACAGAATTCCCGGACATTAACTTGCTGATGTAAGTGTTTATTTAATCCCATTTCTTCTATGGTCTTGGCAAAAGTTCTTCCATGCTGGTTTTTTGAACAAGAAGCAACTACAGTTCGATTTACCCCCTTTTCTTTTATTGCATCTTTTAAAAGTTGGACACCTTGTTTGGAACACATGAACATGTCATGTGTAGCTTCAACCACGTTTGGCAAAGTAGAAGCATATTCCGCAACCTTCTCCACATCCACCGTGCTCGCTATGTTATGACCGCAATGGCAAACATATACACCAATTCGTGGTTCCTCAGATTGCCCTGATTTTGTAGCATTTTTAATGCTTTCAGATTCTTCTAAATTCTCATGGTTTACGGTCAATCAAGACACCTCCGTTTCTTCTTTTAATTCTTTCCCAGCAAAATTGTAAGATTTACCCATCTGCTGATATTGGAGTCCAATGAATTTTTGATCCATCCCCATGCAATAAGCAGTCAGTTGTGCCAGATGAATAACGGGATAATCGTAATTACAACTCTTATTCTTATTTAAATAATCTTGTCCGGTCTCAAACTGTAAATGGCAGAATGGGCAAATATCCAAAATGAAATCAGGTTCTATTTCATCGATATTACGCATTTTATCCGCAAATATCGTCATGCTAACTGATCCATCGAACGCTTTAACTCCACCACCAGCACCACAGCAAGTAAGTTGTTCCTCAAATCTAACCGAGTGTACACCTAGAGCCTCAATGAATTCTTCGATTAAAGTTGGATTTTCGGAACTTTCGATCTCTCTTATGCTCGTAGGTTTTAGAAAATGACAACCATAATGAATGGCTGCGTTTGCATTTACCTTCCTAATTATTAAATCCTCTATACCCCAAGGACCAACCTCGTATCCGAGAACTTCAGCAATGTGTCGCACTTCAATGGTCCCCTTGAACTCGTAATCACCAAGTTCTTTTAAACTTTCGTTTACTTGGATTCTCATGTCTTCGTTTTCTTTAAGGTGCTTATTAACTTCTTGAAGCGTTCCGAAACACCCATTACACACGGTAATGATGTCCGCATCTAGTTTTTCCGCGATGCTGAGATTTCTAGCTGCAAATACCATCCAATCTGCCTTAACGAATGACCTAAACACGCCAGGTGCTGGGCAACAAGCGGCTTTCTCCATCTCTAAGATACTATAGCCAAGCTTCTCCATCACGAATTTTGTAGCTTTTTCAATTTGAGGATATCTATTTGGCATTATACAACCCAAGAAAAAAGCAAAAGTCATGTCCTTTGCCATTTATTCATCCTCCTCATCCTTCTTTTTTTCTGGGGGTATATTAAATAATTTTTCTGCGATTTTCTTCAAATCGCCGTCTTCTTCGTCCTTATACTTAAATATAATCGGAGGAAGTTCTTCTAACCCTAATTCCATTCGTTGTTTTCTAATTGCGTCGTTAATAGGGACCGCATGTCCAAAACTTTTTAAATATCCTACAACTGCTCGATGATTCGGGCTAATATTTCCTAACTTCGTGGCATAATTCCTCAACTCCATGATAACATCAGTTGGTCTGACATCTCTAGGACATCGTTCATAACATTGGTAACATGTTGTACAAAGCCAAATGTCAGGATCATTCAGTACAGATAAATCTCCAAGAACTACTTTCCGAATAATCGAACGTGTTTTTAAGGCAGTCCATCTACCGCTTTCACAACTAGCGGTACATGTTCCGCATTGAATGCATGACCATATGTTGGATTTTCTTTCTATATTTTTAAAAAATTCTTTATTAAAATCATCGTCCGTTTTATATTGCCTGTGTTCTTCTACTACATCAGACATTTTTACCACCTTTTTCAAATTTATAAAAAAAAAAAATATTATATTTTTTACAAGGATACAATCCTACCGCCTTCGGACATTTCCAAAAATGTTGCCGCACCAACAGGTTCTTCAGCAATATCGATTATTTGTTCTTGTTTTATTCCCATTAAATCCATCGTCATTTGACAAGGATAAAGTTTCATGTTTCCATTTTCAATAGCGTCCTTAATCATTCCCCATGGATCTTCGATTCCAAACTTCTTTAACCTCTTTCCAAACATCTTAGCTGCCATGCCTTTCATTGGAAATGGCATGCCGGCAACTTTTGGCTTAAACTTTATCTTTAAAAGATATAAACCCCAAAATGTAAAAAAGAAATTCATCTTAACATCCATGGCATCTCCGGTGGTTCCCAAGATCATTGCCATTGCGAACTTTTCAAAGGATTTATCACTTACAATAAAATTTACGGTTTCAACCATATTTTTCACCTTTTTTTGCTTTTTTCTATTTTTTTTATTTTTTTTATTTTTTAAGATTTTTTTTTATATGCTTTTTTAATAAGATTTTATATTCCCTTATCAATTACATCCAAGAAATAACTTTTTGAGAATTATCAATAATATCAACGAATTCTTCGTATTCGATTGGTGTAATTTTTTCATGTACATGTTTCATATGGATTCCACGGGCTCTTAAGTCAGGAATCATGGCATGTATTTTTATGTCTGAATCAAGAAGCTCTTTTAACGCCTCAGGTATTTTTCCTTTTGTTGATGTACCAATAACTCCATCGTGAATCAAAATGACACCTATTTTTGAATCTTTAGTTAATTGAGCTTTAAGCAGTGGCATTAACCTTCCCAAATGATTTCCCGTCATTTCGCTATAACCAAATAAATATATAATGTTAATATCTTGTTCCATTTTTCTCAACCTCCATTAAAATCTGAAACACATGTCTGCTTTTTCTATTAAATCTGCTAATTCGTTTATATTGATAAATTTCAAATTCTCGTAGTCGATTAAATCATCAACAGTAAGCCCAGCATCTTCTAACGCCGTGTTCACGACATACAACTCTAGATCAGAAAGATCTGCCATTTCAATTGTTTCTGTTGAGGGGTCCATCCCAACAGCCTCAGGAATCGCGTTTTTATGGAGAAGATACACAGCATCACCCGTAAAAACAATTTGGCACTCAATGAATTCTCCAAGAGCTACAAATCCTGAACCGATTCGTATAGCTTCTGCTGCAGAATTTTTACCTACAGGAGACTGATCACATATTATTACTACAGATTCTACCAATTTTATCAACCTCCAGTTCCAAAAACGATTAATTTATCAGTATCTATTGCCCAATTAGAAAGGTCTCCGAGACCCTCTTCGCTAGCACCTTCGATAAATTCTTTTTCTTTTAATCCCGTGAGGCTAACCCATGTACTACATCCTGCAACTCGAATATCGTGCTTTAAGCAAAATTTTTCTATTTTTTCAGGTACATTCCTGATGGATGACCCACTACTAATGTCTTTTTTAATATTATATACACCAGTTCCATAGAAAAAGAATCCCTTTATCGAATTGCCTTTTTTAACGATTGCCTTGCAAATTTCTATCAATGAATCAACTGCTTCAAACTTGTAAGGTTCGGTACAGATCATGAATGCATAACTAGTCAATTTTCATCCAATCCTTGGTTTATTGATGAATTTAAACTTTTTTAATAATGAATGTAATCTTTGTTCCTTCTTCCTTAGTTTCAAGTAACTCATCGCCGATCTTATTAAGAAGCGCGGGAATATCCTTTAACGCTCCTTTATCGTCTGATATTAGTTCTAAAACTTGCCCTGGTGCCATTTTTTTTAGTTCTTTTTTAGCCATTAAAACTGGCATCGGACATTTTTTACCAGTGGCATCTAAAGTTTTATCCGCCATTTTTTTCATGCTCTTTGTTTTTGTTTTTATTTTTTTTTCATGTTAATAGTGAAACTCACTATTAATAATCTTATGTATAGTGAATAAAACTATATTTATAAATATTCCTAGTGAAAAAAATTATAAATAAGAAAAAATATTAATTAAATATAAACTCGATTGTATTATTTGAAAAAATTAAAAAAGAATAATAAAAATGACAACCAATAATTCTTTACTAATTGAAATAGATGAATGTGATAAACAAATTTTAGAACTTTTACAAAAAGATGCAAAAATTAAGATCACGGAGATTTCAGAAATAATTAATAAAAGTGCTACGGCGGTTAGAGTTCGAGTTCAAAGATTGGAAAAACAATTAATCAAGAATTACATGGCAATAATAGATTGTAGAAAACTTGGATACAGGGAAATGGTTTTAGCGTCTCTTCGGGTAAATTCGTCACAATCACTAGAAGAAATCAAAAGTCAGATAGAAAAAATTCCAGAAATTAATTATGCTTATATAGTTACTGGAGAGTATCCTATTTTTTTAATGTTTAAATGTTTAGGTCATGAAAATGCTATGATTCTTATTGAAGAACTAAGAAAACTTCCTGGTGTGCAAGAAGTTAAGACACAATTGGTTTTAGATCGAATTAAAGAAGATCATTCTATTATTATTCCTGAAATGAAAAAATAAAATAGCATTATATATATCATTAATACAACATATAATTACT
>JAUXAJ010000147.1 GCA_030620005.1 Promethearchaeota archaeon
TATAACTTTAGGTATCCTTGATCGTCTTACATTGATTAACGATGTTACAGTACTACCTACAATTAAAGAAGAAATTTATGTGGGTGATGAAATATTATTTAAATTTTCTTATATTGACGTATTGACAGGTGGAGCTATTACAGATCTCAGCGTACAATCTTATGTCTGGGAAAAATACGGCAGTGATGGTAATGTGTCGGATAGTGGTACAGGTACCTTAAAATTTAGCGCAAACAGTTACGTTTTAGATTTTGATACTCCAAACAAGAGCATCGGGGATTATTCTTTGAACGTTACTTTAAATAAAGTAAATTATACTTCCAAGGTAGCAACAATTTTGTTGACAATCAATTATAGAAGAATTACTGTAAGTATGAGCGCAACTGGAATGGAGGGAACGCGAATAACGGTGGTTAAAGGACAGCCCATCAAATTTTCACTCACACTAACAGATCCGACAAAATCATCCAGTTCTTCAAGTGGTGGGACCATCTCGACACAAGCATCTCCCCCTCTTACTGGGGCAACTGTAACCATGCATATCCTTGAATTAAACAGGACCTTTACTTTTACTGAAGTTAGTAACGGGATTTATGATTTAACGATTGATACAACAGATCCGGATTATCAAGCGTTTTTTGCTCCCCAAACTCTCACGGCAAACATTACTGTTAAAAAAGACAATTATATCTCGCAAACGATGAGCATTACTATTGTTATTAACATGGAACAATGGCCCATTCCAGGATTTCCCACTTTCTATTTCTTATTAATCGTTAGTAGTATTCTTGCAGTGGTCGGGAGTGTTCTTGGATATAGATATTATCAACAGTTGAAAATACCTAAATTTGTAAAGAAAGTTAGGGAAATGAAAGATTCAATTCAAGGATCCACGGAAATACCAGAAACGATTTCAATCCCGAGTAAGGAAGTTTATGTTGTAAATATGGTAAGTGATTTATGGACGACTATAGAACTTTCGTTAGAGGAGATTTTAGAAATCGAGGGTGTTAAAAAAAAAGTGTTGCCTAAATTAAAAAGAAAGACCTTCGAATCGGAAAGGAGCAGCGATCTCGTGCCACGCGGATTAATTCTAATGAGGTGGAACGAGAGAATAGGCACGGAAGTTGTGGCTAAATATCCGGAAGATATTGACATTACTGAAAAGACATTAATGCAAATTTACAGCACGCACGAATACACAGGAGAATCAGGGATGATAAATTTGAGCGTTGGTGATTTGAATATAGCGTCGTATTATTCTGGTGAAGAAAAGGGATATTATTTAGTTTTAATTCTGAACATTGAAGACGATGCCGACGCCTACGAAAGTGGAATAGCAGATGCTTTACGGATTGTATTACAGAACATAAAAGACGAGGCTTACTTAAATTTGATACCCTCCTTATTTCAACGATTAACCGTGTTTCCCTCATTAAACAACGAGCAGCTCCTTACGATTACTTATCAAGACGACGTAAAGCGAATGATCTTGAATCGTTTTAGAGAAGAGGGAACAATCGCGAAATCTGAATTAATGGTATGGCTAAAGGATGAATATAGAGAAGGCTTGGTCGATTTAGAGGGCGTATTAATTGATCTCGTAAAAAGTGGAATAGTAAAACAAGTTTCAGTAAAGGGAATGCCCTCTGAAATTAACTTTTTAACCAGCGATCTTATCACATTACGGGTGCCGCCAGCTAAATTAATTAAAAATCCTGAAAGTAGTGGATTACCATCTCAATTTGCCAAGAAGTATTTAGATGAAGTTAAAAAGTTTTTCAAGTCTTATCGTCCAACAGAAGAGGACAACGCTAAAATTATTAATATTTTAGTCAATCCACAGGTTTATTTAACATTCCAGCTATTACGAACAGCGATAGTTACAAAGAACGATCTTGAAAAGCTTAAAAAGAAAGGGGTTGATGATATTAGCGGTGTTCTAAAGAATCTTTGGGAATGCAACTTGATTAAAGTATTCCAAGTTAAAACCGGAATGGAGTATTACGCTCTCCTTTCGGATTTCTACATTGAATCAGTGTTTCCAAAATATATTTTAAAAGTTATTAAGGAAGCATATGAGCAAAAATCTAAGAACGAAAAAGTCTTGATTGAGTATTTGAATGTGCTGGAAGAATCCTATCTTGACTTAAAATCCCCGGAAAAATCAAAAGAATAATTTATAACTTTTTTCTATAGTTTATAATATCTATTTTTTGATAATCTCTTTATCTAATGTTATTGTATTATCTTATCGAACGAAATAATTTAAAAAGTTGAAACTCGGTTTCTATCCATTACCAAACATTGTTTTCTACTTTTTTAAAAGTGATTTTCCAACGACGCTCCAATGAGGTTTAAAACCTAGCAGGTCTAGTAAAGTTGGAACCATATCTGTAGTTTTACAATAAGGTATCTGGAAATTAGGAACCTCAGGAGACCCCCCAATGATTAAGGGTACTGTCATTGATTTCTTAAGTGCAATGTCGTGAGAATAAGGATAGGTTGCCATTGTTTGACCGTGTTCGTATCCAAATCCATACTCCCCGCTCGTGGATACTATTATGTCGCAAGCTCGAGGGTTTTTAAAATAGCGTGGAATCTGGTCTATAATGCAAGGAAAATCAATTTGGTTTGTAGCGGCTAACCATTCGTCGATATCATGTAATTTACCATCTAAAACTTTTTGAGCTTCTTCGTTTTTATCGTATCCAAATAAATCCTCGTTATCAAAAGTGTATTTTGTTCTTTGCTTTTTTCCATGTCCCTCGTATTCGATTTGACCTTTTAAAATTTTTTTTAAATTGGTATATCGTCGTTCGAGATGAATTACACCCCTATCAGGTGTATTTTCATCGTCTCGATAATACATTAATTTCAAGCCGGGGATTTCCCATAGCGCTTCGAACAAATTAAGTTTTTTATGCCCTACCCCGCTGGGTTTGAAATTTTGTAATTGTTCGATAGTAGGGTGATGATGCCAAGTATCTCCCCGAAAATTGAAAAATCCGACACAGCCAAAAGTTGCGTCAAAATCACCGACTACTCTTTTCGGAATATAAGGAATTAAGCCTTTTTCTTCGAAGAAAGGTTCGAGATCCCCCATGCTTTGAGCTTTATAGTTCCCGTGGTCTGAAATAATTGCTATCGCAGTCGAATCGTAATATCCAGTGTCCTTTAAGGTTTTAATTAATGATCCTATGTACTCGTCAGATCTCAAGACTTCGCTAATATAATCTGGATGATTAAACCCTTTATGATGCATTAAATCGTCTGTTTTAGACAAATAGCCCACAGAGACTCTTGGAACCTCACTTGTAGGAAAATATTTTTTCGGGTTCCTGAATGCTTCTTCTATAACTTTTAATACCATTACTGATTTGAATTCTTTAGGAGGTTGGAAAAGAGAACCACGATTTATTATGTTCATTGCGCTTAAAAAATTTCCTTCCCCCGCTTGTTCGAAAATCGTTTGAACATTGAGACCTAAATCTTTATTTAATTTTCCAACATGACTTCCTGCTCCTGAATTTCGAATAAAGGGCATTCTTTTGCTTTCTGATGGAGGGTCTGTTCGATTAACCCAATGATAAGTGGGGATGCCGCTTCCTTCTTTAGTGTAATACCCAGAATAAGAACCAGTAATGATATTACTATAACAAGGAAATGTAATGCTTGGAAAAGATGTAATGCAATTCCCGCATGAAATTCCATTTTCTGATAATTGACCGATGTTGGGGAGCTTTCCTTGATTAAGAAACTCAAAAAAATGAGATGCGCGAACATCGTCGATTAAAATTAAAATTACCTGATTAACCTTAGCTTTAGAACTCATGATAATTTTACGTTTAATTGGTTTAATTTTAAGTTATATATGAATGTTTTTTAACTATAATTAAGATTTGTCGTATAAATATACATGATTTGAAATAAATAAATGCTATTTGAAATATAGGCAAGTCGCTGAGTTCAAAATTTTAGATGTGTTTTTAAAATTTTAAAAGAATGGTTTCCAAACCCCTTTATCTAAGGTTAATGTATGAACTCTTTCAATTAAATGCATTAAACTCTTATTTTATTTCTAACCATAAAATTTATGTTTTGCGATGAGTTTTATTTATTAAATGAGTGAAGTTAAAGAACAAAATTTTATTGTGGGAATTTTTGGGGAAAATTCTCAACAAACAAAGTTAATTGGACAAGCATTAGGAGCTCCAGGTACTAAATCTGACATTCAATTTTATAACAGATTAGATTCTAGCTCAGGTCACGTCTTTTGCGCATTAACCCCTATCGATTATCCTGATAAAATAAGGCCTTTTTTCCAAGTATTAACGATCTCAAACATTCACTTACTTGTTATTGATTTAAACATTGGCTTAAACGCGGTAATTGGCGAAATTCTCGTTGGTGTTGATATATATCGTCAATTATTTGATACGAGGGCTTTAATAATAATTGCTGGAATAAGTTCAAAAACAGAGTGGAAATTGGCAAAGACTAAAAAGAGAATTAAAGAGATACTTAATACTACAAGCTTGAAAGGTACTGAAATTATTGACTTAAGGACAAAAGAGGATTACGAAAAGATTAAGAAGAAAGTTATTGAGACAGGTTTAATTTTACACAAACCAGAATATAAGAAAAATTCCTACGCTAAAATATTAATAGATCACGCATTTCCAGTGAAAGGGATTGGTACAGTGATATTAGGTGTAGTTAAAAGAGGTAATATTAACACAAGTCAAATGGTTGAAATCGTTGGATATAATGGTCCAAATAAAAAAGTAATTATAAGAAATATTCAAAAGCACGATAGAGATTTTAAAACTGCATGGGAAGGAGATAGAGTTGGTCTTGCCTTAAAAGGCAACATATCCCCGGATGATCTTAGCAGAGATAATTTAATTGTATCACAAGGTGTATTTAAACAAGAAAAAGAAATAAAAGCAGAAGTTTATATAAATAATTTTTATAAACCTAAAAAAGGATTCATTAAACCAGGGGATGGAATTCAGTATAATGGATTAGTAGAACTAAAAAATTCTCCACTAAAATTTATAGATGGTGAAGAATTAATACCTGGGAAATCAGGAATAGCAACATTAAAGTTTGATAAACCTCTTGTTCACGATGGGACAGGATTACAAGGGATAATTTCTGAATTCACTCGTTTTGACAATAAATTAAGAATTGTTGGGCATTTTATTCAATTAAAATAATAATTGAATTTCAAATTTCAGAACTATATATTCCCTAACACTTTTTACATAAAGAGAAGGTGCTTTCTTGAGTGGTCAGGGTAAAAAAAGAGGATAATAAATTTATTTATTATACAAAATTTTTCTTAAAACAGAATGAAGAATGCCTCCGTTATGATAATACTCTATATCGACTGACGTATCTAACCTAGCAATTACTTGAAATGAAATTTCCTTACCATCTTTTTTCTTAGCAATTACTTTTAGTTCTGCTAAGGGCAGGATATCTTTAATTCCTTCAATTTCATAGATTTCTTTCCCATCTAAACCCAACACGCTTGCATTCTCACCTTCTTTGAATTGAAGGGGCAATACTCCCATTCCTACAAGATTGCTCCTGTGGATTCTTTCAAAGGATTCTGCGATAACTGCTTTCACGCCTTGGAGGTGTGTTCCTTTTGCAGCCCAATCGCGTGAGCTGCCCATCCCATAATCTTTTCCAGCTATGATAATTAATGAAATTTTTTCTTCCATGTATCTCATTGCAGCGTCATGAATCGGCATTATTTCTCCAGAAAGGTGGAACTTTGTCCAACCTCCTTCTTTATTCACAAGTTTATTCCTTATTCGTATGTTTCCAAAAGTGCCCCTCATCATGATTTCGTGATTACCCCTTCTTGACCCAAAAGAATTAAAATTTTTAGGTTCAATTCCTTGAGATATTAAGTATTTTCCTGCGGGCATATCTTCTGGAATTACTCCAGCTGGAGAAATGTGGTCAGTTGTTACGTTATCCCCTAAAAGAGCTAGACATCTTGCATTTATCAAGTCTGTTAACTGGGGCAAGTCTGATGGAAAATCAACAAAAAATGGAGGTTCTCTGATATAGGTTGATTTATCTTCCCATTGATAAATCTCATCTTTGGAAGGGTTTAAATCATTCCAAAACCCCTCTCCTTTAAATAATTCACCATACTCTTCATTAAATAATTGTGGGGTGAGAAATTTATCAATAATTTTTTGGATTTCTTCATTGCTGGGCCAAATGTCCTTTAAATATACAGATTCTCCATTCGAATCAACTCCTAAAGGTTCATCTTCCATGTTAATTGCAACGGTACCAGCTAAAGCAAAAGCAACAACTAATAATGGAGAAGCTAGGTAATTGGCCTTTACATGAGGATTAATGCGCCCTTCAAAGTTTCTATTACCGCTAAGAACTGCCGCAGCCACAAAATCATTTTTTTCTATTTTTTTCACGAACTCTGCAGTTAAAGGCCCACTGTTTCCGATACAAGTCGTACATCCATAACCAACCAAATGAAACCCTAATTTTTCTAAATATTTCGTTAGTCCCGCTTCATTCAAATAAACCCATACTACCCTGGATCCTGGTGCGAAACTTGTTTTTACGAAATCTTTGACTTGTAACCCTTTCTCAACAGCTTTTTTTGCCAATAAACCTGCCCCAACCATTGCTGAAGGATTTGATGTGTTAGTGCACGAAGTTATGGCGGCAATAACAACGGAACCATGTTGTAAGGTATCACCTTTCGATATGTTATCAATTTCATCTTGTTTATTAAATAAGCCTTTCATGTGTTCGATAAAAGTAGTTTTCATTTCTCTAAGCGGTATCCTATCTTGTGGCCGTTTTGGTCCAGCTAAACTCTTTTCAACTTCACTAAGATTAAATTCTAAATTCTCGCTATATTGCGGTGTTGGAGCATCATCAGAATAATATAGCCCCATTATTTTCAAGTATTGCTCAATAAATTCAACATGTTCCTTAGTTCTACCACTTGAAATGATACTTTTTAGGGTTTCCTCGTCAACTGGAAAGAAACCCATAGTGGCTCCATATTCTGGCGCCATATTGGCAATAGTCGCTCGATCAGCAAGATTAAGCTTTTTTAAGCTTGGTCCATAAAATTCCACGAATTTTCCGACAACACCATGATTTCTGAGAATTTGAGTTACTCTAAGAACGACATCAGTAGCAGTGACTCCTTCGTTTACATCACCAACAAGTTTAACACCGACCACTTCTGGTATGGTCATGTAGTAAGGTTGCCCTAATAATACCGCTTCAGCTTCAATACCACCAACGCCCCAACCTAAAACTCCTAAACCATTAATCATTGTTGTGTGAGAATCAGTTCCGATCAATGTGTCTGGAAAAGCAGTTTTTTCGCCTTTAACCTCCTTTAAGTGCACGACTGAAGCGAGATATTCCAAATTAATTTGATGACAAATCCCTTTACTAGTAGGCACAACTCGAAAGTTATCAAAAACTGATTGTGCCCATTTTAAGAATAGATACCGCTCATTATTTCGTTCAAATTCCTTCTTTTCATTTAACTCTTGAGATTCCTTGGTTCCATAAAAATCAACTTGTATTGAATGATCTATTATTAAATCCGCCGGGATTATTGGGTTAATTTTCGAGGGGTTACCGCCTGCTCGTTGCATGGCTGATCTTAATGCAGCAAGATCGACAATAGCAGGAACACCTGTGAAATCTTGAAGTAAAACTCTGGAGGGTATATAGGGAATTTCCTTTTTAAGTTCGTCATTAGGAAGCCAATTAGAAAGTGCAAGAACATTTTCTTTAGTTACAACCTGCCCATCTAAATTTCTAATTACATTTTCAAGCAAGATTTTTAATGAATATGGCAAATTCTCAATATTTCCTAACTCTAAATCTTTTAACTTATGGAGATTATAAATTGAAACTGATCCAAAATTAGTGTGAATAATTTCCCTTATTTGATCTTTAATTGAATCATGTTTCATGTTATTCGTATTATTTAAAATTTCACATCACTTTATTATACCATTTTTTTTGGATTTAACAGTTCATCTAAATCTTCATCAAATTCTAAACCCATTTCTAATACTACTTCTTTTATGGTCTTACCTTCTTTGTACGCTTTTCGAGCTATTTCTGAACACTTATCGTAACCGATATATTGGTTTAGATTTGTAACACTCATGAGCATATCCTCTAAATGAGCTTCTATTTGTTTCTCATTTGCTTTCAAATTTATTAAACACCGGTCTACAAATGAGTGGATTCCACCAGTCATTATCTCAATTGAATCAAGTAGATTATAAATCATGACAGGTTTACAGACATTTAAATCAAGGATACTCCCATAACCTTCACCATAGGATACAATCATATCATTTCCAATAACTTGAATGCATACTTGGATAAGGGCTTCTGATTGGGTTGGATTGACTTTACCAGGCATAATTGACGATCCTGGCTCATTAGGAGGCAATATTAATTCGGAAAGTCCTGCACGAGGGCCGCTACCCATCCATCTTATATCGTTTGCCATTTTCATGAGCGATAATGCCAATAATCTAGATGTACCACTAACATTTACTATTGTATTATGTGAAGCAATACCTTCTGCTTTAACCGGATTTATTTTAATTGAGAAACCGCTAATATCAGATAAATTTTTTGACACAATATCAGCAAAATCTTCATGTGTGTTTATTCCAGTTCCTAAAATGGTACCGCCTAACGATATGTAGCATAGCTCTTCGAAAGCTTTCTTAAGCCGTTTTTCGTTAGTTTCAATTTGATGTTTATAAACTTCAAATTCTAAAGAGAGTGGTATAGGAACCGCATCCTGTAGGTGAGTTCTTCCTACCTTAACAATTCCATTAAATTCCTTGACCTTTTGTTCTAGAATTTCCTTTAATTTGATAATCGCGGGAAAAAGCTTTTCATTTAAAACATGCAATGTGGATATGTGCATGGCTGTTGGAATAACGTCGTTTGAAGATTGACCCATATTTACGTGATCATTCGGATGTATTGGGTGCTTTTTTCCCAATGGAAAGCCTAAAATTTCGTTTGCCCGATTAGCAATTACTTCATTTATGTTCATGTTAGTTTGCGTGCCAGAACCTGTTTGGTAAATATCAATAGGAAACTGGTCGTAATATTTGTCTTCTTCCAAAACTTCGTTCAATGCTTGAAGAAGGGCATCTCCCTTGTTTTTGTCCATTAAACCTAAATTCAAATTGGCCAATAGGCATGCTTTCTTTATCTCTGCTAATGATTTTATGAAAATTCTAGAAAATCTTTTTTGACTTATTTGAAAGTTCTGAATAGCCCTCTGAGTATTAATTCCCCAGTAAACATTACTAGGTACATCCAACTCCCCTAACATGTCTTTTTCTTTACGAAATTTCTCACTCATTACTCGTTCACTTATCTCTTAAATTTCTAATTGTCGTTCCAGGCAAAACGCCTTTAGAACAAACGCGATTGTAAATAAAAAGTTCCTCATTTCTTAAAATTTACGCTATTTTTTTTAACTTTGTTAATTGTTATATTTTTTCCATTTTTCCTCAAGATTGGTGTTCAAAAGTGTTTCCATGACGTATTTAGAATAATTTTCTCCTGTTGCTCCCGTATCTCTTCCCGTCAAGACTAACTTTTTTTCATGAATTCCACAAATATCTAGTGCCATTTCTAATTTTCTTGCTTTTTCATTGAATCCTATGTGATTTAGCATCATTACTATTGCTCTAAATAGACTAGAAGGATTTGCGTAAATTGCACGCCCTTCTTCAACCATTCTAGGAGCACTTCCGTGTATCGCTTCAAACATGGCATATCTCTTACCGATGTTTGCACTCCCCGCTGTGCCTACTCCTCCTTGCATTTGTGCGGCCTCATCGGTAATGATATCGCCGTATAAATTTGGAGCTACTAAGACTCGAAATTGACTTTGACGGACAGGATCAATTAACTTTGCCGCCATTATGTCAATATACCAGTCATCCCATGAAATTTCTGGAAAATCCTCAGCAACCTTTTCGGCCATGGCTAAAAATTTTCCATCAGTAGTTTTTATAACATTTGCCTTCGTCACAATAGTAACTTTATTTATATTATTCTTTTTAGCGTAATCAAATGCGAGTCTGATTATTCGATCCGTACCTTGAGTAGTAGTTACTTTAAAATCTATTGACAAATCGTCAGTAATATTTATACCTTCGGACCCTAAAATATATGCACCTTCCGTATTCTCCCTAAAAAATATCCAATCAATTTTTTTTTCAGGAACCTTTACAGGTCGCACATTAGCAAAAAGGTCTAACTCACGTCGCATGGCTACATTAGCACTTTCGATGTTAGGCCATTTGTCGCCTTTGCGTGGTGTGGTAGTTGGACCTTTTAAAAAAATGTGGCATTTTCTAAACTCTTCTAGAACATCATCGGGAATTGCTTTCATTACATTTGCTCTATTTTCAATCGTTAAACCTTCAATTTCTCTAAGTTCGACTTTACTTTCGTTCACCTCATTTTTAAGTATAAATTCAAGGACAGCTTTTCCGCGTTTTGAAATGAAAGGACCGATACCATCGCCTCCAATAATGCCAATGATAATTGGTTTTAGAGTCGAATAATTAATCCAATCTCCCTTTTTCTTCATTTTTTCGACTCGTTCTAATTGTTCATTCACGATTTTCTCAAAATGAGCCTTTGCCCTTTCAATCTTTTCATTCATGACATATTTCCTTCCATTTTAACAAAATTTCTCTAGTAATTTATTAAAGTAAAAAAAAGTTATTCACTTTAATATTTATTTTTATTAGTTGATTTTGAAACAATCGTTTTGTAGTTGAATTAGGAACCCTTTTCTTACAAGTTTCCAGAGTGCTTTATTCAACTTTTCGGTCGAAAGAATAATATCTTGGAGATACACGCAAAAACAGAAAATATGAATAATTGCAAGGTTATTGAACGATTTTACCGGCAATGATCCTTATTCCTTGTTTTTCAATCTGCTCTAAATTTACTTTTTTAATCTCTAGACAGATGAGGAGTAAATTATCATATTTTTTATTAAATATAAACTCAAACAATTCCGCATTTTTTAAGAAATGATACGCATCTCGATTATCGGGATGATATTTTACTTCAATCAGGATCGTTTTTCCATCTTGAATTAATACATCAATATCAGTAGCATAATCCTCCCAAAATATCTTTCCTTCCCTGTCAATTAATATCTCCTTGGTAATTTTACTCGCTTGAATATTTTCTTGAATGAGGTTATCATTCAGGAGATAAAGGATTGTATCCTCCAAATGGGTTCCGCTTCTTCCACTAAGGGTGTCAATTTTTGCATCGATATACTTTCGCTCTTTTCTGGCTTCTTCAAATCCCGTGTTCATTTGTTGGATTAACTGTTCAAGTCGCTTATCTGAGGCTTCAAATCGCTTGTCAATGGCTTCAAATCGTTTGTCAATGGCTTCAAATCGCTTGTCAATGGCTTCAAATTTTCGATCAAAATGCTCTATTATTGCTGCAATATCATCTTTCGTTGCCACTACCCCTGATAAAGCCGTGATTATGGCGCCCTTGACTTCATCGTCTTCCCTTATTAATTTTGGCAATAACTTTATGAATTCTTCTTTTTCCATTAGAAAGATTACCGTGTTTTCTATACTATAAATGAATATTTATCCTTTTAAACATATCTTATAATTTTAATATATTGGGCATGATAAAGCCACTAGGAGGTATAAAAGGTACTAAGAGAATTAAGAAATCATACATTAATGATCATGACATTCTACCAACTCTTTTTGGATTTTTAGGAAAAAAGTGAAAAAAAAAGAGAATATTAGGTTATATAAATCCAGCCCTCGCGAGGTGTTCATCAAATAACTCTCTTCTTTTTTTATTTGAATCATTATTAGATTTTTTATTTACTAACATTCCTTCGCTTCTTGAAGATTTAATTTCACGAACGCTTCTTCTTGAATATTTCTTTGTTTGGACTTAACAGATCTATTGACTTGTCCTAAATACTTCATGGCATTTATCTTGCCTTCCTTAAGGTTTTCGATTAACTCTTCTTTATCCAAGCCACCTGAAATTATTAGAGCGTTCTGAAAGGAATGATTTGGTCTCAAAGTTTGGAATTCGTTCTGTAAGGCTGATAAAATTTCTCCTGAACCTTCATGTAATTTATTTGAAAGATTTAATTTTTCTTCGTTTATTTTAAAATCCCTTGTTAAACTCGATTCGTAGTTCGTCGATTTTGAAATCGTTGAAAATCCAGCGTGTAAACCAATTTTGTCGTATTGATAAACAATGTCATTTTCAC
>JAUXAJ010000324.1 GCA_030620005.1 Promethearchaeota archaeon
CTCGTAATAGGATTGACAAGGAAGAACGTCTCCATTTGGCTCGATTGCAATGCTAATATTGGCTGCGGAACATTTTTTAGCCCCTAAACCTAGTTCCATCGGATTTAACACGCAATATTGGGTTGGCGAATACCAAATAAATTTCATGTCTAACTTTCTTGCCAAATAATTAATTCTATTTAAAATCGGCTCTAAATCTTCCTCTGCAATACCGTCTTTAAATTCAGCTCCTTTGCCAGAATAGATTAATCCATTACATGCAAAAGTTTTTACTTTCAATTCATTTAAAAATTTTATCGTATCATCAATTTTATCAATATTGTGCTTGCACAAAGTAGTATTAGTCATGAAAAAAACGTCATCCTTTTCAAAATTCTTAATGGCTTGAACTGTCGCTTCAAAAGCTCCTGCTACACCAACCATTTTATCGTGAATCTCCTTGTCGTGCGATTCTAGCGTAATTTGAGCGTAATCAAGGCCTTTTTGAATGGATTCTTTAACCAAATTTTCGTCCGCAAACTTTCTTCCGTTAGTTATGATACCCATGACAAACCCGACTTCCTGACCGTATTCTACGATCTCTAACAGATCTTCGCGCGTTGTTGGCTCTCCGCCAGTTAAAGCCACGTGAGGCACACCAACTTCCCAAAGAACATCTAGAATCTTTTTTATTCCTTCTGTATCGAGTTCTGGAAAATCGCGATCTCTTTCGACATAACAATGACCGCAGCTATTATTGCACTTGTAAGTAATAGCTAAGTCAACTCTTAAGGGAAATTCGCTAACTTTAAACGCAGTTCTTTCGTTCGCTAAATCAAGAAAAGGATCTACATCTTCTTGCGTCAGTAAAATTTCCACGTTATCCATTAAATTCTTATAGTCTTCTGCTACTTCTTCCTTGGTTGTTCTATAATATTTTAGAAAATAATCCTGGATTTGTTCCAGAGTTTTACCTTTAATAAATTGCTTGAAATAAACCATCGCAAAGTGGTTCAAATAAAGAACTGCCTCTGCGTCAACAATCAATACTCCTTTTCCGTTCTTTAAGAGTCTAAGATGGAATTTATGCGTGCCCGTGTCTCGAAATTCAGTTAAACCCGAGTACACTCTTTTTGCATCGTCGGCTAACACAATCTTAGGAAGTAATTTTTTCTTAGTCTTTTTTATGATTCTTTTTAATTTACCTTTTGACTTTTCCTTGCTCATTTTTTTATCCTCCTAATTGTTCATCTACCGCCACCAGCACAAGCACAAGCGCAGCCTGCACAGGCGCACGCGCACGCGCATCCACCGCCACCGCCGTATCCTCTGCCCCTTGTTGAAGCTTTTACTTGAACCGGTCTTACAGTGCCAATAATCTTTTCTGCAAAGTTAGAGAAGTTTGTTACTATTGAGTTACTCACGTTTTCAATACCTCTAACAATAGAATTTGAGAAATTGTTAATGTTAATACGTTCTAGTGGTAGAGATTTAGCTGTTGCCCCTGCATGCGCGGTGTAATAACGACGTGAACGCCAGTAATAACTATGATAATAATAATTGTGGTACCAATAGGGACGACGATAGTAATATCGATTGGAAAAGTATTTTTGTGAATTTTCTTTAAAATGTTCGTCTAATACAAGCCAATCGTAATTGTTTTCAATGTCTTCCCAATTAATCTCCTTAGGCATTGCTTTCACTTCTTTCCAGGCTTCATCAATTATGTTTTGATAATATCTTGTGGTTCTCTCTAATTGAAAGCCGCGCATTTTTTTATCAGTGGCTTTTATCAAGTCCACTAGCAATTTTTCTAATTTTCGATCGTTTAAGATTCCTTTACCTCCACCAGTTTTAATAATCGAATCTAAAAATTTTTTCTGATATATTCTCATGTTAGACACTCCTTTAGACGATAAGACCTCAAACTTTATCGGGTCTACTCCAACGATTCTAAGATGACCTGTTCTAATAAGAGAAAATATAATTAAGAAAACCACTTTTTTAAGCGGAACATTTTGAATTATTGCGGCCTCCACGACGGTGAGGTTTTTATTAACGCCAATGCTATCAATCTTTATGTTTGGTTTTGAATATGGTAATTTTTCCATCCTTTTACTAATTAATCTGAATATTAAATATCCGATCATTCCAAACCCTATGACAACTACGACGAAGAATCCTATTATGAGAAGAATATCCCCTAATATTACCCAAAAGCTAAATAAGAAAAAGAGTCCTGCTAAAGCAAAACAACACATAGAACCAGAACATTGTATGGGTGCTCTTTTTGCCTTTGGGGGATAATATCTGTTTTTAACATGCTTGTTATAGCTATATATTAAGAAACCTCCCCCAACAATCAAACCAATCACGCTAATTGCCAATAAAATGCCGACTATCGTCGAAACTAATACTGGATTCATTGTCCCTGCATAATATGTGTCCACATATGTTTTAGGAAATGAAACTCCAAAAGTATATTGCTTCATGGCAACGTTGGTTTTTATCCAAGTAAAAATCAAGTCTCCATCAGCAGCACGACTAAATTTCGTGTAGATTTCATCGTAATATTTTACTTCGCTCCCGTCTTTCAACCCATCTGGGAAATAGATGTTCACTTCAAGATATTCATACGTGTCGCAAAAATCGGAATCAAACCACGTGGGTGAAAACACAACGCTTGCGAGGTTTTGATCTTCGTAGTCCTCGTAAACCATTTGTGGATTGTTTCCTCTCACGTGAAGCGTTCCTGACTTACCAGGCTGTATTGCATGAGGACCTAATTTAATCTCTACGCCGTAATCTATGTATGGTGATGGCCCAATAACAGAGACCGTGTGACCATCTAATTCTGCTGTAATGCTATTAATATCGTAGTGCTCGTTTGGAAATCCTATGTCAACCCAATCGATTTCGTCTGCCCAAGAATGGCATGTAAATGTAATCCAATACTCAATAGTTGTTGAACCGTCCTTTTCGATGTAGACATTAACCTTTTCTGAATCCACATCAAACGAATATTCTTGTGCTTTAACTGGTATTGATATGCCGCTTAAAAGAATGATTGAAAAAGTTACAAATAATAATCCATGAATCAATAAGTTCTTGTTTTTAATTTTTTTACCACCTAACCTTGGATTTTGGTATTTTTATCTCCAATCCACACTTTTCGCATATGACTTTATTTTCTCTCTTCAATTTATCCGTTATTTCAATTGGATTTCTACAATTAGTACACACGATCTCACTTGGAATATTTACGCTTTGATCGTCTCGCTCGTTGCTTCCTTTAACGACCTTTACAATTTTATATTCTCTTCTTTGTATTACAAGCGAAATAACTACTAAAATAATTATCGCTATGACGATTAAAACAACCCCTACAATTAATCTCGATACCATTCTTGCAGGGTCAACTGGAGAAGCCAATAGAAATAGCACGCCTAGTCCGGTAAGGATTATAAAAACACCGTAATTCATTATTTTTAAAATAATGCTTGAATCTGCCATTTTTTGAATTAAATATTTAAAATAGTTTTATACTATATTCTTATCATTTCAAATATTTAATAATTTCTTCACATTATATGGAATGATTTTTATTGTAGCTCGCACATATTAATTATATATTTTTGGAGATGATGTAATATAAATTATAATTACTTTGATGAGAAGAGAGAAAAGACTCCTTGGAATGAATTAGAAGAGAATTTTATCAATAGGGGGCGTTGGACTTTAAAGCGAATTTACGATAACATTCCATTTCTTAAAAAACGCTATCAGGATGCTGGAATAGCCCCTGACGATATAAAAACTATCGAAGACTTAAAAAAGGTTCCGTACATGAGTAAACAAGATTTTTTAGACAGTTTTCCCGATAAATTAGTTTGCGTTTCCAAAGAACAAATAGTTCGGATGCACGCAACAAGCGGCACTTCCGGGCACAGCCCTACTTGTGGTTTTTATACTCAAAAAGATTTAGAAGACTGGAGCTATTTATGCGCCCGTAATTTGGGTGCAATCGGCATGACTAAAAAAGATGTGTTTCAAAACACAACTTCCGCAGGGCTCTTTACAGGAGGCTTTGGATATGCTCAAGGATGCACTGTATTAGGAGCCATGTTAATTCCTTTTGGTCCTGGAATGACTGCGAGGCAGTTGGAGTTCTTCAAGACCTTTAAAGTTACCGCTTTCCACGCAATTCCTTCCTTTGGTTTGAGAATAGCCGAAGTAATGGAGCAGGAAGGAGTTAAAAAAGAAGACCTCTATCTGAAATACGCAATTTTAGGCGCCGAAGGGTGGGCAGAATCAACTAGGACTACTATTGAAGACCGTTTAGGTATTAAGGCTTACGACAATTATGGTTTAACCGAAGCGTATGGGCCAGGACCTAGTTGCGAATGTCAAGAGCAAAATGGGCTCCATTTATGGTCAGATTACTTTTATCCAGAAGTTATCAACCCCAAAACAGGTGAAGTTTTGCCATTGGGAGAAGATGGTGAATTAGTCTTGACAAGTCTTCACAAAGAAGCCTTGCCAATCTTTCGCTATCGAACGGGTGATATAACTGCATTAAGAAAAAGTGAATGTCCGTGTGGAAGAACAGGATTCATGATTGACCGGATAAAAGGTCGAAAAGACGACATGCACGTTATCAAAGGAGTTAACATTTATCCATCAATGCTTGAAGAAGAAATATTTAATCTATCGACCTACTTTTCTGACATCTATTTGATAACTTACCACACTGTTGGGGTTTACGATGAGGTTACTGTGAATGTTGAGGTCAAACCCGGCGTGGACAAAAAGAAAGCTAAAAAAGAATTAGAGAAAAATTTAATCGAAGCAACTTTTCTGCGCATAAATGTCACGATATTTGATAGCGGCACTCTTCCTCGACAAGAAGGTAAAGCTGTTCGGCATAAAGATATTAGAGATCGTCCCGATGGTTATAAAGGATGGTTGAAAATGATGGTGAACGGGAAATAATTCTGTTTATAATAAGGAATTACTAATTTTTTTTTATTTTTTAAAAAGGCTGTTTAGGTATAGTTTCTAAAAAGTCTTTTTTAAATTTAAATTCTAAGATTTCCTGCGTTTTTACCATATTTTTTTCATATCACCTACATATTACACTCATTTAATACTCAATTCACGAATATTATCTAC
>JAUXAJ010000359.1 GCA_030620005.1 Promethearchaeota archaeon
GTGAAAAGTTCCATCCTTCAACCATATACAAGTAGGTGTCCTTATCGTTGAAAAAGTAGCTGAAATACTGGTTAGAACTTCTGGAAAAAGTGTACTTGAAAAAAAAGCTTCGTGAAAACTGCTCGTCTTGTTTAGAAGGTAGTTCCAATGCTCACGAACGTATTTTATAACATCTAAGGAATTTTTGAACCATTCATTGTAGCGATTCCCTATCCAATATTCCGTTTTTGTGTCTGGTATAATGGCAAGATTCATGTGCCAGTCTACAACGCGATTTGGAAAGTTCCAAGCGATCATGAATGTTATTGTCGCGCTCTTACCTGGGTCTAAGATTTTTTTCGAAGCGAGACTCCCCGTCCATGTTTGACCTATTAAACTCATCTCTTCTGAATCAGATTCAGGAAGAACGCCTTCACTTGAAAAACAAGACCAAAAATCTTCCAAATCGTTCCATTTTTCAGATACTAATGCTTCCGGGTCGTCTATTACCAACGAAACGTCTCCATGCCTCCTATCGTTTTTTAACACGATTTTTGATCTCATGTGGATGGCGTGCCAATCACCTACTTGCTTGTGAATATTTACATTTCCACCGAATAGAAGATGGGAATTTCCTGTAAGCGTTTTAATCCCATCCCAACCTATAAAATTAAGGAGGCTACCTGCAATAGTTATCTCGCAAGGTTCTTCGGAAACATTTTCCAAGCAAAATTGAAAAATAATCAATGGTAAGCCGGAATTTTTTGAATCAAGTGGGATGAAAGGATTAAATGCGGTCAACTTAACACTAATCGGCAGCGCATTATCTATAAATTTCAGGAAGGAAAAGGGATATTCCCCTTCAAATTGAATTTCTTCCACACCTTTAAGAGTCTTAAACATTTGCTTCATTCCAGCTGACAATTTATGATCGGATACAGCCCTTGCTGGTTTAAAATCTGGATCTTCGTGAACTCCAGGATATATCAATGCCCGACTAATAGGAGATTCATTCGAGTTTTCAATATTTTGTGTCCTTATCGCAAAAAAACTATTAGGCACGAATGCGGTGTGTCTAACATTGTTCAAAACCTGCCATTGCTTAAGAAGACCATCTCCACAAATGGCAATTGAACCGGTACCTATGCCCCCTAAAGGCATTGCTGCGCATCGTAATTCTTTACCATTTAATTTTAAGATTCCTTTTGGTATCATGTTTCTTGATTTTTTTAATACTTATAATTTCAGTTAGTAAGTATTCAATTTAAGGTTTTAATTTTTATTGATAATCATTTGAAATTATTATCATGAACTACTACTGCCTAAATAAATAAAGTCAGTAGTTTCCTACCTAATAATTATTAGGTTAATAATTAATTAAATTAGAATAGGAGTTTTAAAAATAATTAAACTGAAATTAATTCTCATTTGATTTATAATGGTAAATAGTTTAATTGTAGGACATGGTGCGAGAGAGCATGTCATTGGAGAAGCATTAGTCAGAGGTGGCGCGGAATTATTTGCGTTCATGTCCTCAAAAAACGCGGGATTAGAAGATTTAAGTAAAGGTAGAATTAAAGTACATTCAGAAATGGATTTTAAAGAAATCGCTGAATTTTGTAAAGTTAAAAAAATTGATTTTGCAGTGATTGGTCCTGAAGCTCCTTTATGTGTTGGGATTGTTGACGCATTAGAAAAAAGAGGGGTGCCTTGCGTTGGACCTAAAATAGAAGCTGCTCAGTTAGAAGGTTCAAAAATATTCATGAGGGACCTATTGGGAAAATATAAGATCTTATCAAACATTAGTAGTAAAAGATTTAATTCGACGGATGGCGTGGAAAGCTATATTAAGGACATGGGAGAAGAAAACATCGTAGTCAAACCCGATGGTCTGACTGGGGGAAAAGGCGTGATGGTATATGGAGATCACCTTTTCTCGAAACAAGACATCTTAAAGTATTGTCAAGAATTAGTCGATAAAAAAAGTCCTTTTCTTTTAGAAGAAAAATTAGATGGAGAGGAATTTACACTTCAGACTTTTGTGGATGGAAAAAACGTAATTAGAACGCCATTGGTCCAAGATCATAAAAGAGCTTACGAAAACGACGAAGGTCCAAACACGGGTGGTATGGGATCATATTCAATGGAAGATCACCTAATGCCTTTCGTCAATCAAGACGATGTTAACGAGGCTCTAAAGGACATGAAAAATGTGGTCGCTGCTGTAAAAGCAGAGACGGGTGTGGAATATAAAGGGTTTCTTTATGGACAATTCATGAAAACATCTAAAGGAAATAAGATAATAGAATTTAATTCTCGTTTCGGCGACCCTGAAGCCATGAATGTATTACCGCTGCTCAACACAAACTTTGTAGATATTTGTTGGGGAATCATCAATGGAAACTTAGATTTTAACGTTGAATTTGAGAATAAAGCAACCGTGTGTAAATATTTAGCTCCAGAAGGATACCCTATATCTCCAATAAGGGACGAATTAGTGGAAATAAATGACAAGAGGATAAAAGACGTTGGAGCACGATATTACTATGCTTCAGTTTATCGAAAGGAAGGAAAGATTTATACGACTACATCAAGAGCGATGGGAGTTTTAGGCATGGCAAAAAACCTCGAAGAAGCGGAGAAAATTGCAGAACAAGGAGTAGGATGCATTAAAGGCAAATTATTCCATAGAAAAGATGTCGGAACGCTAGCCTTGCTTCAAAAAAGGATTGATCACATGAAATCACTACTGAACAATTAAATAAATAGGTTTTTTTTTTAGAGATTTTTATTTTTTATAACAGATAATTTCTAATATTACTAAATTTAGTATTTACTTGAATCATGGATTGGAATGAAGCTAACATTCAGTTTAATAACTTAATCAAACAACTTTTTAAGGAGGAAAATTGGCAAAAACGAGCTGAAGCAGCTAGAAAGCTTGGATTTCTCAAAGATGGACGATCTACTAATTTATTATGCCGTGCTCTTAGAAAAGAAAAGGAATATCAAGTAATAAATCGAATTATTGAAGCACTTGGTCGAATTGGCGATTGTAGAGCTACCATGAGAATTATCGAAAAATTAGAGGAAGAACTAGATAAATCTGAAAGAGATAAATTTAAAATAATCAACATCATTGAAAGCTTCACGAGATTAAAAGATAAAAGAGCGCTTCCATATGTAGGCCCTTTTTTGAACTCTACCGATAAAGATCTACGAATGTTGGCTGAAAAATCCTTTGATGCAATTGAACCCGATTGGAGAAAAATAATTAAAAGTAAAAAGAAAGAAAAATCAATCCAAGAAATATTTAACATCAAATTTTGAACTACTCCTTCCTAAAGGAAGGATATTCCCTCCTCTCGGAGATCGTTTCCTCATTCATCGACAACTGCCGAAAGATATTCGTGAGAATCTCTTTAGGTCTTACATTATCTCCAAAGGCGTGAAGTTTTCTTGAGTGATCATTATAAATCTGTTATAAATTCCTACTAAAATTAGAACGCACCTTGACGAGAGTAACAGTTCTTTACTAAAAAGATTATTTAACACGTTTTACTCTTTTTATATTAGACTCCTAATTGCTTTTAATGGTAAGATATTATCTTGAAAAAAAAAAATGTTTGTACATTTGATCTTGAAGGTCCTGTAAGTATTATAGATTTTGCGGCTGATATTGGTGCCATGTTGAGCAAAAAACCAGAATTAAACTTGCAGAATTACGATATGAGCGAGTTTTTTTTCATGATTTCCAATTACGACGATTATCTCATAGATGTCCCGGGAGTTAAACAAAAGTTAAATATCCCAGAATATCAACCCGGAGATACCTTGAGAATAATGGCACCATTATACGTTGCGTGCTTTTCTGACGATGAATTACTAAGCTTAGCACGAAAAAATCTTGGATTGCTACCCGGATGTAAGGAACTAATGTCAACGCTTCATAAAGAATGGGATGTTTACGTTATATCTACAAGTTATACGCAGTTTGCTCATACTGTTACTGGTGCGTTAAACATAGCAAAAGATCACGTGTATTGTACAGAATTACACGTTAAGGAACTGCAAGAAACGGTTTTAAATATTAAGGATTCAGTCAATATTCTGGTTAAAGAAATTTACCAAAAGTATCTTAATAACGATAAAAACCTTGATTCTGTCATAGAAGACTTAAATAATTTCTTCTGGAAGGGAGAACAATCAGATTACGTTAAAATAATGAATAAAGTGAAGG
>JAUXAJ010000209.1 GCA_030620005.1 Promethearchaeota archaeon
TTGTCGCACTCCCTTGTTTTAAAAACGTTCAAAATATATTTTAAATAATTCATTCTCTTTGGTCGGATAACCAACGACTTCAAAAAAAGGGAAATGAATTCTACCGATGGAATAGCGGGAAGTTAAGCCTTTGGAGAAAGTATAAGACTCGACACGATTCCCGAATCTTGTCGAGCTGTTTTCGGTGAATTAGGAATTCACTTGCTTTATTAAGCTAGTGGTAGTTCAAAATGATTCAGTGAATTAATAATAGAATCGTTAAAAAAGCATATACTATTATTAAAATACCAAAGCAGAGAAATGCAGGAACAGCAAGAGATTTAACGGTTTCTCTGTAATTTGCTTCGAAGTAATTAATGCTATATGCAACACACGGATGTATTGGCGTGATAAGGTATCCAAGAAATATTGCGCAATATAAAAACGTGAAATTAAACAAAGACATGACAGTTAATGCATATTGAAACAAGAAAATTGGGATTAATATTGAAAGTGGAACTTGAATCCGTCCCGTGGTGAACCCAAGAAAAAATCCCAAACACATTAATACAAAAAATGAAAGGCTTAAAGCGCTCATGGCTTCAGGTACTCCTGATCTCATGAAAACTTCCAAAAACCAAAACATTGCGAAAATCAAGAGTGGAAATCTCCAAATCTTCATTTTCTTGCTTATATCTTTTACCTGACTTAATGAAAAATGTGAAAATTTTAACGCAATCATGATGCTAATGCATAATCCTATTAATAGGAACACTTCTGGAACTAGAAAATCAAGGAAAGTTCTACCGATAAAATCAATCATTGGAGCGAGAATAATCGGAATGATGTTATGAATGACTCTCTTTATATTTCTTTCATGTTCTTCTCTTTCAAAATTTATCGTGCGAAATAAAGTAATATAACCAATGATGATCATGACCAAACAAGGGATGATCATTGCAACAACAATATGATACAAGTAAATACCCGATAAAACGCTTCCTATTATTAAGGCTGATGATAACGGATATATCAAGATTAACACATGGCGATACCATACATTAATCGCAACTTTTTTATTGGAGTCTAAACTTGTATCGATTTGCTCTACAATCGGTGCTGAGAGGAGAGCGCCGCCCGCAATGGGTAACAAGCCGAAAACTGCAGGACTAAGCATCAAGGAAGACTTCTTAGACACGTTCATTTTCTGAACGAGCTCCATTATGAGCCCCGAATCATTCATGATCCCCCCCAGAATTGGAATGAGTCCCATCGCTATTGCTAAAAGAATGATTGACGGATTCGTGAACGTGTTAATCAAAGACTCGATAATATTTACGCCTGTTAAAATTGAAAGTAATAAGGCTCCCACGCTTAAAACAATACTCAATTCTTGTTTTGAAAAAGTGATGATGATTGCGATTACGATAATGAAGCTTAACAATGCGGGTATCATGAGTATTGAAACATTTAATTTCAAAAAAATTTTCTCATTTTATAAGAAAAATTCCATAAAAACTTCATCATCCTAGTTTCCATCAATCTTGACATGTTTTGATAAAATACATTTAAGTTTGAATCCCAAGCTCTGGTAGAATTTTTGAGCCTTTTCATTACCTCCACGAATATATATCATTATTTTTTCATATCCATTATTTCTGGCAAAGTTTAAGGTGTATTTAGTATTAATTCTTGAACGATAATATCTGGTTCTCGATCTTTACCGATAGCCAAAATTTTTCCCGAGTTATTCACGATCACGCTCTGGCCCCCATACACATGACCAGTCCATGGACCTGATGTAATTTCGCCCACGAGATCCGTGCCTATAACGTGTGCCTTCAACCTTCTTGCTACTCTTTTTACTAATTTCTCCAGATTTTTTCCGTGTTCAGGCCATTTTTCTCTCTTTTCTGCCCAACCATAAGGAACAATTAGTAGATCGGGATTTTTTTCCTTCATTTGCTTCAATAAATCGCCTCTAAATGTGTCTGCACAAATTAACAACCCAATTCTTCCGATTTTTGTATCAACGACTGATACCTTAACTCCAGGTGTATAAGGAGGATTCATCAGCCAAGTAAGGAGGTTTATTTTCCTATGTTTTAGTAGGATATTCTTTTTAGCATCGATTAAGACAACGGAATCATATAATTTCTTACCATCCTTTTCTACCAGTCCAATGGCTATCATTACATCATAATTTTTTGCTAGCGTGCACAGTACATTTGTATCTGGTCCTGGAATCACATTCGCGATAAGATGAGCTTTGGGATTTACCCAACCCAATAGACAACATTCAGGAAAACAAGCAATATCAACTTCCTTTAGTTGTTTTAGAGCCTTCTCAATGCGATCAAGATTTCCCTCTCGATCACCATCAATGCATTTGATCTGACATGCCGCAACTTTAATTTTAGTTTTTGATGCCATATTTTGTAGAAATGTTTTCTAGTAGAAGTTTTTTATCAAATACTAATGCTTTCAATACTCACGTTAAACTGCTTGAGAATACTAGGATCGAATTTCAATCCGTAATAGGGAGTTCCCGCTGAACCAACCACGTACTCTTTTTTCATTACTTCACAATCGACAAATACAGGAAAACGATTTATCACCGCAAAAGGAGGAATACCTCCAATGGAATATCCTGTTGCTTCACGCACTCTTTCAGGAGAAGCAAGACTTATTTTCTTTTTCTCTGAAATGACTTCAAGTTTTTTCATGTCTAATCTCTGATTCCCTAAAACTATTGCTGCGATGAAGAAACCTTTTTTAGATTTCAAAATCAAACACTTTATCACGTGGTCAATTGGTATGTTAAGACCCTTAGAGACATCTTCAGAATGCGTTCCATTTATTTCGGGATGCTCAATAATTTCTCCTTTTACGCCGAGCTCTTCCATTAATTTTTTAGTCTTTTCAATCATGAGTATTCAATATAATGACGATTAAAAAAAAAATTGAAACTTTATTGATATTTAGACGGAGTTTGCGAAAGACCAAGCATTTTTCGTGCTTGTGTTGGTGTTGCCACTTCGCGATTCAATTCCTTGATTATACGAGCAGCGCGTTCTACTAATTGCGCATTACTCTTTGCTAATTCACCGCGCTTATAGTAAACATTATCCTCTAAACCAACTCTTACATGGCCCCCTAGGAGTATTGCAAGTGTATTCATTGGTAGTTGATGTGGTCCTATTCCTGAACATAACCATAGGGAATCCTTCGGTAATTCTTTTAAAAGCTGTATTACATTTTCTGCGGTTGGATAACTTGAAGTTTGATATCCCATCACAGTTTGAATCCAATAAGGTTTTTCAACTAACCCTTGTTGAATTAAATCGTTGATAACCCAAGCGCCCCCCGGGTGATATGTCTCCATTTCTGGTTTTATGCCTCTTTTCTTCATTTCCTTCGCAAAATGCGTAATATTTTTATAAGAAAACCCTATGGTCTCATCAAAAAGAAGTTCAGGATGTGGATGAGGTAATGGCGGCTTTCTTTCTTTAACCTTGAACTTACTCATATCAGGAACAAGATTTAACGATGCAACTTCTGGATTTGCATCTAAACACGAGAGACGATCCTCCATTGTCGAATCAACACCTCCGCCAGTCGTGTTGTTAATGATTATCTCCGGACACTCATCTCTAACTTTTGAGTTAACTTCGTGCCAAATCTCTGGCTTTGTTGCGCCTCCCCATAATTTTTCGGGATTTCTAGCGTGAATGTGAACCATAGAAGCACCCGCCTCATAGGCTTCGTGAACAGCTTCGGCAATCTCATCAGGAGTTTCGGGAATAGCGGGATTTGTTTCTTTTCCTTGGACTCCTCCATTAACAGCAACAACTATGATACAAGGAGGCATTTTCATGACCCTTTCTAAATACTCGTAAGTATCGGAATATTTCCACAAATAATCCTTAAATTCACTCATAAGATTCACTAATGGTTTTTTATTAAAAAAAATTTGGAGTTAATATGAAAAAAAAAATTAGGGCAAATCAGTAGTTCATCAGTCTCATATCATTTACTCTCTTTTCTTTCCATTTTCTTGCTTTTCCGCAAGACAGTGATGAATTATCCTATAAAGACATATTTTTATACAAAAGGAAAATTTTAATTAAATGTAAATGTTTGATATTCTTTCTTACAAGGCGGTCCATCAGCCACATGAAACACAGGATTCTCTGATAATTCCATAATGATGCTAAAATTTGTATTTAAACCCATTAACTTATAAATGATATTTCTCTTGGGATCCATGCAAATTGTATGGACCTCATGATCCTTGGAACTCAAGATTTCTTTTATATTCTCAACTGTTAATGTATCTTCATGTTTGTCTAAATACTTTTCAACAGTTTGTAGCCGGATTCGAGAATTTTGCAACTGCCCAACAAGCTCATATTTTATGAGAGATTCTTGCAATTTAGAGTTCTTAATTGCGTCCTTCATGATATTTACTATATCTATTTCAGCAGTGGATAAGTCTTCTAGAGAAGAAGATCTAGGGTTATTTAAATGGTCTAATACTTTTTGACTGTAATCATTAACCACTAAGGGATGATTAGTATGATAAACATAGCGAGGATACTTTTTAGGGATAAATTGTGCATTTTGAGCAGGTGAACATTCATAACAAACTATTTTTGAGGGATCACCAAAAGTACAGACAAGTCCTGATGATAAATTCTGCTGCTCTATAAAATTCATGGCTTCATCGATATTTGTTTTATTTAAAATTCCCCTTCCAAGAAATATTACTGGTAAACCTTGAAATTTCTCATCAAGATACACCGGCATGGAATTAAAACATAAACCTACCCCTTTATTATTTAATCCGTATGTTCCAACGAATCCAGGATATGCTACCGTCATGATCTCTAAATCATTTTCGGGTTCAATTATATGAAATAAGATCTGATAACCATCCCAAATTAGAGCTTGATCACAATTTTGTGCTAAAATGGTGCCATTTTGCGGCATTTGATACCCGCCTACTACTGTACATTGTAAATTTGGATTCGCAGAATTTTGTTTACTATTCTCTTGAGACGAGAGCAAGTTCAAATTGTTTATAACTCCATGAAGGTGAAGTACTTGAAATCCAAGAACTGCTTCATAATCAATACCAACGCCCTCAGAAATCCCTTTAATTTCTTCTAAAAGCCAAGGTGTATGGCGGTTAATTGGATCTATTACAGCAGGTGTTTGTAGCATCAATTCACCGACTTGTTTAAAAGAAGAGAAATTATAATATTCTTTATTGAATTTTTCAGAAATTTTAAACATGGCTTGAACTTGTTCTTTCAATTTTTTCCCATGTGCTAGTCCACGTTCATAAGGATTCGCTCCTTCAATTTTAACAACTTGCATGTTAATATCACCACAATAATTGATTTTTTTTAAAAAAAGGTACATAATGTAATAAATTAAAAAAATGTTAATTTATTAAAAACTTATTCTGAAATTTATAAATGAACGATCATTCAATCTATTCATTCTTAATTTAACTATGATGAATCAAAATCAGAACAAGATTACTAAAGATATAAGTTAATTAAGAAATGATTACTTTCAATTCTTGATTTTGTAATGAGATTTAATCCTTTTGATCAAACTATTTTCTTAGAATCATTTCTTCATTTTAATAAATTTCCCGGATCGCATTAGCTCACAGGGTTTGAGATACTCCTTACCCGATTTCTCAGCGAATTCTTCTAATTTTTTCGTCCATTTTTCGTAATTGTTTTTACCCGCACCAAAAGGACCAGGCGTATTCATGCCCGCCATGTTGGCATCGTCAATTACTTTCCAGCCAGAAACAACGCCTTCTTCTATTAATCTACAGCCTTCGTTCAATCGTATTGCCATTATGAGTTCCATGTCTAATAATCCCGCTTTTTTGGACATGTCAGGCTGAGGCCTTCCCTTAGACCAATCGTAATAGCCCTGTCCCGTTTTCCTGCCTAATTTACCTTCCTTCACCATCTGAGAAGAAACCTTCCCTGGTTTGAAGTCAGGTGATAAAGTTTCTGCGTAATAATTTGCCACGTGATAACCTGTATCAATCCCAACATAATCAGCAAGAACTAACGGAGGCATTGGCATTAATCCTCCCGTATCTGCATCAAGCTGTTCCCAAGGAATACCTTTTTCGAACGCTAAGTCTATAATATACTTGGAGTATATTCCAACTGGAGCGTTTAACCTATTTACGATAAAACCCGGACGATCTTTAAGCACTCTTGCAACAAATCTTTTTCCTCTTAGACAGGGTAAACTTTCCCCAACTTTTACTCCAATATCCATTGCTTCTTTTGAGCTCTTTTCACCAGCGATTATCTCTATTAAACGCATTAAAATTGGGGGATTGAAGAAATGCATCCCGATCACCTTATCTGCTCTATTAGTAGCAGAAGCTATTTCTGTTACGGACATTGTAGAAGTGTTTGTTGATAAAATGCAATGAGCTGGTGCGCTTTCATCACACGTTTTAAATACATCTTTTTTAACATCCATGAGCTCAACGACGGCCTCTATCACGTAATCAGCATCCTTGACTGCACTCGCTAAATCAATTGATTTTTTTAATCTCCCCATTACATCAACAGCGGTAATGCCTTCTCCTAACCTGCCTTTTGTTTCAAGCTTTTTTATTCCTTCTTCAATCATTGAGGCCCCTTTATCCACGAACTCGTCCTTAATATCAACTAATGCTACATTGTAACCCGCCATTAAAGCTATTTGAGCAGTATTGTGACCCATTAATCCTGCCCCGATTACAACTATATTTTTAATATCATTAACCATTTATCTTCCTCTCACTACAAATATAATTTGTATTGAAATAGAATAAGAATGAAATAAAGAAAAGGTTTATTTTAGAAATTAATTATATCAAACTTTAATCGTCAATATCAGCAATCTCCTTGAGACCACTCAAGTCTCCTTCCATGACTTGCTGGAGTAGTTGAGTGGTTCGATCCCATATATTGTCCATTATATCTTGGACTTTTTTTAGATCTACATCATTTTTAAATTTCATTGCGATTGTTTGAGCTTCGCTGTTTACTTCTATATCTACTGGAAAATCCAATTCTAAACCCCCAAATATGTGCAGCATTACCTTGACTTCATTTGGATCGGCAAAATCATCGTTTAATTTTATTTTACTTGTAACTGTTAATGTTATTGTAAGATTCTCCACATCAACGGAAACCTTTACAGCATTATTTAACATTCCTTTGAGAGCGGGTATATACTCTTCCATCCTTATATCACCTTGCTTTTATTTTTTTTTTTTTAATTAATTTATTAACTATGATGCGTCCTTAGGAATAATAGGCAAATCTATATAAGAAGCGTGAATCTTATTTCGCGAAATTGTAATTGTGGGTCTACCTTCCGACGGATAACGAATAAAAGTGTCTTTATCGCTACCAGCTATGGCAATTCGAAGTTTATGTCCCTTACGAATTAGAACGGAAGTTGAGTAGAGTCCAAATTTGATTTCCGCTATCTCACCGGGTTTTAATGGTTCACTGTCTTTCTTTTTGAAGGTATGAAAAGGAACGCATGTTTTATATGGAGGTTCTTCAGTCGAGACTTTTCGATGAATCACCCTGAGTTGGCCGTCAGTAATGTAAGTTACTTTCCCTTTTTCGTCTATTTCTTCTAAATAAGCAAATAATGCACCATCTTCATGTGTTGATGAAACATGCAGGCATATTATCGCATTACCGGTGATTTCCATGTCTTTTTCGAGGGGGGAACTATCATATACTAGTAGTTTCTCGTCTGCTTTATTTCGATTTTCGTACATTATTGGTAATCCTAACAATGCCCACCAACGATTATTCCTTCCCGTAGTTGCTCGATAGTTAATTTTATAACTGTCATCTCCGGATTCCTCCTCGGGCATTGTTGTTGATAAAGAGTTGTTCTCTCTGAGATACCATCTCTTCATTTTTTGACCAGCAGGTGGCCAAACATTGGTTTTTTTCCATTTTTCTTCCACCATCGTATAATAGTAAAGGACTTTTCCTTGGATACCCTCACCCTTCACGCATTTGTCAAAGAAGTTAACCCAGGTGTTCACGCGTTCCCTAGGTGTTGGAGAAACGACAGTTCTCTCCGGAAAGAATTGATTAGCAGGATATCTAGCGCCGTGGGTCCAATCTCCTAAGATAGCAACTTGAGGGTTTGATAAATTCATGAACCTATGAATGATCACATCCACATAACCAGAATCAAGCCAAGAACACCAACCTAATACGGGAACATTTGATCTTTCGATCTCTCCTTTACGAAGATATACACTCGCGTTTTTAATGGAAGCCCCATTAGGGAGTTCATCGTCGCTATAATCCTTATTTATAGTTATATCGTAAACATACTGATTGTTCTCGTGTACTTTTGCTGCTTCTTTTAAAACGCTCAAGTCTTTGTCAGACTCCACTGGTTTAACACTTTTAGAGAATAACCAATTTAAAGGAGCAAATTGTCTTAACACTTTTGGGTTGTTTTGGTCCAAATTTTCACCAAGAAAAGACCATAATTGCATGAAACCTCGATCGTAGCAACCTCCCGGGAAAGCAACGTCAGTATAACCGTCCCATAAACCGTGACCGGGCATTACAGCTTTCACGGCTGGATGATTGTTAACGCCAAGCAATTCAGCAGTAATTCCTGAATATGAAATGCCGTTAGATACGATGCTTCCATCAGACCAGGGTTGAGAGATGATCCAATCCGCAATATCTGCTCCATCTTTCACTTCCTCGTCGGAAAAAGGATATGGTCGGGTACCTAAGGATGTTCCCGTCCCTCTCACGTCAATGTAGACAATCGCGTATCCACGACTCGTAAAAATTTCTGGAGATGGCATGAATCCTGTTAATTCGTCTAGGATCCATCTAAACGGAATTCGGAAGTTAGTTGCCCTCCAGTATCTAGTCTGGTATAATAATGTGGGTATTTTTTTATCGGGAGATAGTCCCTTAGGAAGGCAAATAGAAGCAGCAATTTTCACCCCATCTCGCACCGTAATAAAAGTTGACGAGATGGTATAATCTTCGTATAATCTTTTCTCTGGAATTGGTCCAAACGCTTTAAAAGGATTGTTTTTACTATTCATTTCGTTATTCATGACATTTTCACTTACTTTTTACTCATTTTCATGCTTTTTGATTTAAACAAATCCATTAAAGAATAATTTTGTGTTATATTATTTAAATATTCACCAAATTTTTGAAAAAAGAACCTTTCATGATATATTATCCCTTATTTTATATTAAAGATTTTTAATAATCGTAGTTCTTTTAACAAAGAAAGTCTTATTTATATGAAAAAGTGAGAAACTATGATAATTAATAAAGAGAGAAAAAAGGAACTTACGGACTTATGCCAAGCGCTCGTTAAAAAACCAAGTTATTCGGGAGAAGAGGAAGAAGTAGTAAATGTTATAAAAAAGGCCTTTAATGAGTTAGG
>JAUXAJ010000073.1 GCA_030620005.1 Promethearchaeota archaeon
AAAAGTTTTGAAGATACTCCTAATATTGTTGGGGATTTCAAGCTTCCAGTACTCGTTCAAAGGGGTGCTGAAGATACTCTAATGACAGGAACAGAAGAACTAAAAGATGCGTTTAAAACAAAGGATATGACCTATCGGGAATATGAAGGATTGTATCACGAGATTTATAACGAGTTAGAAAAAGATCGGAAAAAGGTTTTAAAGGACCTAAGCGACTGGCTAGAAAGCCACATTTAATTCATTTTAAGGATTATATTAATTCTTTTTATTATTTTATTGTTCCCTTTTTTTTAATTAATTGGTAGCGTTACTACAAACTTAGCTCCCTTGTTTCTTCCATTTGACTCGACCCATATGTCTCCTCCGTGTAAATAAACGAATTGTTTTGATATAAATAATCCCAAACCAGAACCTTGGATATCTAAATATTCCAATTCGGGTCTATATCTTTCAATCTTACCAAATCTAGTAAAGATTTGTTTCATTTCTTGCCTTGTCAAGCCTACGCCTGTATCCTTAACGGATAATTCCACGGTATCGTCTTTCTTTTTTAGTGAAATTGTAATATTTCCTTTCGGTGGTGTATTCTTTATTGCGTTTGATAACAGATTCAAAAAAACTTGTTCAATTCTCATGCCATCAGCATTTACGTGGATTTCGTCCTGAATCTTGAGTTCGAGATTTAATTCTCTTTTTTTTATATGTGGTCTCATTTCTTCTGAACATTCTTTAATAAGTTCGCCAAGGTCAATTTCTTGCTTGTCTAATTTCAATTTTTCGTATTCAATGCGCGACACATCAAGTAACTTATCAACAAGCTTTTTTAATCGTTCGCTTCCTCTTTCTATCAATTTTATAGTTTCACCGATTTCTTTTTCTGAACTTGTTTTATATATAATGGATAAAAATTCAGCTCCTCCGCTTATTGAAAATAGAGGCGTTTTTAATTCGTGGGAAACCCTTGACATTAAATTTTTTCTAATTTTTTCTAATTCTTCCAATTTCCTTACTTGTTCTTTAATAAGAAATTCGGAATTTTTCCGCTCTGAAACGTCGTGAATTAATAATTGCATGAATATTTCGTCTCTAATGGACACCTTTGACGACTGAAGATTTCCCCAAATGAGGCTTCCATCTTTTTTATATATTTCTAAATCAAGGCGATGAATTTCCTCTCCTTTGATGAACTTTTTAAAGGTGTTTAGAAGTATCGGTAGGTTCTCTCGGGGTATAGCTGAAAGACTCTTAAAATCCTTACCAATTAAATCCTCTTTAGTATATCCAAGCATTTTTTCCGTTGTAGGATTACAATCAATAATCACGCCTTTCGAATTAATTAATAAGATAGAGGACGGCGTATTTTCGAAGAGGTGTCTATATTTTATTTCTGATTCTTTTAATTTTTCTTCTGCTTCCTTACGCTTGGTTATATCGCGAGCAATAGCTAAAACTGAAACTAATTCGCCCTCTGAATCCATGATGGGGTAGAAGTTGGTTTGAAGATAAAAATAAATACCACTTTTAGTTTTGCTTCTATACTCAACATTTTTTACTTGATTACCCTTAGTCAACTTGTAGAGAGCTGTTTCTACCATTTTAATATCATCTAGGTGTACTAATTTTAACACGCTAATGTCCTTTAATTCCTCCTCAGTATACCCTCTATTTTCATATGCCTTATTAACATATCGAGCCGTTCCATTCAAGTTAAACAATCCAATAAGGTCGGAGGACGTCTCTACTAATGTTCGATATTTCTCTTCGCTTTTGCGTAATGCTTCTTCTGCTAACTTGCGCTCGGTGATATCGTGGCCAATACCTAAAACTGCGTAAACTTTACCTTTTTTTTTCAAAGGAATGCCGTAAACTTTCACACAAATGTATTTACCGTCTTTTTTTTTGAGCTTGTATTCCACAAATTCTGAATTTCTACCTTTTTCCATGATCTCTAAAGTAGCTTTCCAAGCTTTTGATATTTGTTCTTCATCGAGTAAATCTACAAAAGAAATATTTTCAATCTCTTGTCTCTCGTATCCAAGTGCATTTAAAGCGGTATCATTGGCATCAAGCACGTTTCCTTTAAGATCGCTCACATAAATTAAATTTAAAGAATATTCAAACAAATCTTTATGCTGTTCTCTAATTTCTTCGCGATTATATTTCAAACTAATCCACTTCAGAAAATCTTTTGTTTCGTGAAGATTTAATGAATGTTTTCATATATATTTGTTTTTTTTTTTGAAAAGGATTGTTTTTTAAATTATGAAAAGAAAACTGCTCTTCACAGAATTTAAAAAGTTCTTTGGGCGTACTTTCTTTCTTGTTGATTTTTTTTGCTTAATCTCTGATTATAATTATTGATTCTCTTTTCCAAGCTAGATTTGAACGAATTTTTTACTTTTAGATCGCATAATACATCTAATAAAATTTTAGAATTCAAGAATTCTTTTTTACTTTTAATGTTGCGGAAATTATAGTTTAATTCTGAAAGCAAGTCGCTTAACACGCGAGTGCTCAATTCTAAATGAGGGATTAAGCTTGAATTATCTTCGTTAAATGTCTTACCTTCTAAAATTCTGGATTTTATCACTTCAATTCTAGGATATTTCTCGTAAGCGTACCCTTTAACTCCTAATTTAAGGCAAGCAGCTAACGTCGTACACGTTCCACCAAAGGGATCTAAAACGGTTTGTGGATTTGGAGCTAATTTTATGCATTTACACGGAAGCCCAATTGGAAAAGGAGCGTCGTGTCCTTTTTTGACCGTTGCTCCCGTAGTTTTTTTATAATTAATCAACCACGCGTTGCCTGCATCTCTTAAATCTGAATCAGAATATCGACCAATATTGGATTTATCTGCGTATGGTATTCCAATTGCTTTTGGATTAAGTCTATACTCTTTTTTATTCTTTACGAAAAGGAAAACATGCTCCCAAATGTTATTTAATCGCTTACTTCCACCCGTTGGAGTGTAATGACCTTTACCCAAAAAAGTTTTAAGCCAAATCACGTCTTGAATTCGCTTCCACGACGCTTGTTCCGCTGTAATCGCTACTTTTTCGGACTTGCCTTGATCTATTGCAGAATCGCCGATGTTAAGAAAAAATAAAGCACTTTTTTTAGCTATCCTATAACACTCCTTCCAAACGTTCTTCAAGAACGAGAGATAATTGCCTTCTTCCATGGCATCGTCGTACTTTTCGCTAAAATCGGAAGAGTAGATTTTCCTTCTATTATAAGGGGAAGAAGTAATTATAACATCAATTGATTCGTCTTCTAATTCTGACATGTCCTCTGACGATTTTAAAAAAACCGTTTGATTGTAAAGTTCTAATTTTTTCGAAGTCAAACTCACTCACGTTTTTGCTTATAAAGCCTAAGCGAATTCTTTTAATTTAAAAAGGTAAATTTCAATATTTAATTACTTTAAAATCAATTTAAATTTAATTATTAACGTGAAATCTTAGCGAGATAACTCGTAACCACGCAATTTTAGAAGTTCACTGATTTATGTTTTATTAAACACGCGATAATAATTTTTTTTTAAAAAGAGCAAGTTATATTATATGATGAATGAGCTGAGGATCGCTAATCAAATAATTTTTTTCAAGTCGTCAGAAAGCATGAAAGAAATTGAATCGAATTCCGTTACCTTAGTTGTTACTTCCCCTCCTTACTGGAATGCTAGAGATTATGGAAATATTGAACAAATCGGATTTGGTCAATCCTATCAACAATACATGATCTCTTTAAATAAAGTTTGGGAAGAATGTGTTCGCGTGCTGCAACCAAATGGAAAGATCGCGATAAATGTGCAACCGCTCCCCATCAGTAATAAGCATTCAGGTTTTAACCGTCGAATTATTCAAAACATTATGTTTGACATTGAAAAATTCATGAGAACAAACGATTTACATCTTAGCGGAATGCATTACTGGGACAAATCGACTTATGTTAATAACGTCTCCTGGGGAAGCTATCCAAAACCAACTAATATCGCGTCTAACACGTCTTTTGAGCAAATTTTTGTATGGGTTAAACGCGGAAAAACTAGGAAAATTGAGGCCGAAGTCATGAATAAAAACGAGCTAAAAAAAAACGAATGGCGCCATTGGGCAGTTAGATGCATTTGGGACGACATTATTCCTGTTATTAAAATAAGTAGTAAGGGAGAAAACGTTTTTGGACACCCCGCACCTTTTCCCGAAGATATTCCTTATCGATTAATACGAATGCATACAGTAGAAGGAGAAATCGTATTAGATCCGTTTTTAGGCTCGGGAACTACTTTAAAAGTTTGTAGAATATTACATAGAAAAGGTATTGGTTACGAGTTAAACTCGGATTACGAAAATTTGATCAAAAAAAGAGTAATGGAGGATTGGACGCCACCCAATATCGAAAAAGAATACGTTACTGTTGGTTCTGAAACAATCAAAAGTATTATTAATAGATTAATCAATTTGACTTGGAAATTTAAGCCCAATATTGAAGATCGTGGCATGGATTCTAAAGAAAAAAAAGAATACATTTATTCTGAATCCTTAAAATACCTAGAAAAAAGCAATGTGTTTTCAAAATCGTTTCTACAAAAAATTGGCTTGAAGAAAAAGCAAGATCGTTTCAAATCTTTCGAAGAATTTACTCCAAATTAAGAAGAAAATCATGAAAGAAATTCACGTGTTCGACATAGACGGCTGCGTTTTAACGTCGCAATTTCCAAACATTTCCGAGAATAACCAATCAGGAGAAAAGGGTGTTAGAGAAGTCCTTGAAATCAGTGAAAAAGTCTCACTATTCCCAGAATTCTTGATATTTTACGAAAACCGTTGCAAGGTCGCAAATGAGGTTATTTTTTTAACGGGACGCCAAGAAAGTGAATTTGGAAAATTAACCAGAAATCAATTAAAACCATTAGAAGAAATAAGGGCTTATCGAATATATTTTTATCCTGAAGAGAAATCTCACAGAGCTAAAGAATATTTTGATTGGAAAGTTGTTAAAATTCAAGAGATCTTTGATAGTGTAATTAAAAGAGCGAACTCATCTCATATTCCTGTTAATCATTTTGTTTTTAGGATATTTGACGACATGTCCGATTATTTCTCAAGAATAAAAAACATTGCTGAGAGATTCAATTTGACCGTCTCATTAACGTTAATTAATCGTCCTAAAGATTGGAAAGCTTTAATTAAGTAACGATTTCATCAATCAGCCTTGAAGATGATCTTAAATGGTTTAGCATCGATTTTTGGTACAATCACGTTAATGTCCGTATTTTTGAATAGTTTTTTAAATAGTCCGGAATATCTGGTGTGAATGGGAAGCAAATGCTGTGGTTCTATTTCTTTCACGAACTTGTAAATATCGTGAGTTTTGGCGTGTCCTGACGCGTGAATTCGATATGAAGGGAGCCCCAAATTTCTTAACTTATTTTCTAAACTTCTGGTATTATCGTAACGCTCCTCGGCGTATGGATCGATATCAGAGGCAAGAAATGCTCCAGTTAAATGAAGGGGTAAAAATTCTTCTAAGGGATCTTGTAAATTTGTGTAAAACAAAAAAAAATTGGATTTTATCTCTTTTAAATCGTCTAAATTTTTTAACCTCCATTTCTTTTCTTTTCTTTCAAAAATTTGCCTGATTTCTTTTTGCCAGTGGTACAACTTATTATTTCTATTTTTTTGCTTTAAAATTAGAATGTTGTCGTCTTTTATCAAGTCAGGATCTCTCATGGTCTCGTGTTGCGAGTCTTGGTTTAGCACGTAATAAAAATATGCGTCCTTTTCAGATATAATATATTTCCATCCGTGGTTTTTAGCAATATTTACAAGAGTTCTAAAACGGTCCCAATCTGCACGGTGATATTTCACCACGAAATAATCAAACACGATATCGTTAAACAATACTTCCAATTGATCTTTAACTCTTGCTTCGGATTCAATAGATCCCTTGTGAATGAAGGTGCCTTCGCAGATAAGAGCCATGACTTTAGAGTTTCCATGTATTTTCTCTTCATTTAAAGACAGTTGCTTTACTTTTTCAATTAAATCGTCTGTCATGCTCTTGAGGGGGCCATGCATTCTAAAATCACCAGGATAAACAATTAATCCTGCAGATGTAGAAATGATGAATCCATAAGCAGCAGGAATGGAATGATCAACGTGAACGGGATGTATTTTCATCCCTTTAATGTCTATAATATCTCCTGTTCTAAAACTTCGCCAGTTAATTCCGTAATAAAAGTTTTCAAAAGAGACAGCCGACGATTTGGAATACGCATTAATTATTTTTTCTGTTATTTCTCCTGCATGGATGGGAACGTTACGGTTAACAAAAGGAATGCCATAATAATGATCTTTGTGAGCGTGAGAAATAAAGATCCCGTCTAAATTTGAAGGAGGGTCCACTTTTCCCTTGCATTCTGCTACTTTTTTGGTGTAATATTGACCCTCCTTTAGAAAATAATGCCATGTATATAAATTATCGATAGAGACAATTTCTTCGGATGGCATTAAATCGATTTCAATTAATTCTTCAATTGTAGATGGATTGCCATGTTCTCTTTTATAATCGTATAATTTCCGGGCATTTACTCCAAAATCAAGAAAGATTTTTACATCGTATTTGAAATCTTCTAAAAGAACTTTATTTCCGCCAATCTCGTTAGCTCCACCAAAATATGTTAGACTAACCTTATTTTCTGTATCGTCCATTGATTATCTTCTCTCTAAATTAAAGGAGAAAAAACCTTTTTTTTTTGACTTCTAAATGAAAAACTAAGTGTTATAAATATATCTCCAAATCCATTAATATATTAATTTAACTTTATTGATAATAACCAACCAAAAATATTTTAAAAAACAAAATCTAAATTAAAACAAAACATTGAAGCGTGATAAAATGACGAATATAACAGTGCATGATGGTGCTGACACGATTGGTGGAACTAAAATTTTCGTGGAAGAAAAAGGAAAAGGCGTATTTCTTGATTTTGGCAAGAATTTTAAGAAGTATGGCGCTTATTACCAAGATTTCTTGCGCGATAGAAGCTCCCGAGGGATAAACGACCTCATTCTTCTAAACTTAATACCTAAACTTAATATTTACCGAAAAGATTTGATACCTTCCGATTTGAGTTTATCGTCATATCCAAAATTAAACATTGACGCAGTAATTCTGAGTCACGCCCATCAAGATCATTTTGGTAATATAGGATTGCTTGAATCTAATATACCAGTTGTTGCATCTCCAATTACCATTACTCTCCTGAAAGGAATACTTGACTCTTCTTATTCAAACCTTAATATTGAAGTCGCTTACTTTTCAGAAAAAGAAGCCATTGACAATGATAAAAAAATTCTTAAAACCGTTAGGAAAGCAGATATTGGGAGAAATTTTTACAGCACAGTTAAAAGCTCTGAAGAACTCCGAGAATTCGTTACAGCTCAGGCTAAAAAAACCAAACCAATTGAAGGAGGGGGGATATTGGACTTAAACAATTTACCTACTTCTTTTGAAATTAAATCTTTTGAAGTTGACCATTCAATATATGGCGCAACAGCATATATTCTTTCTGGTGATGTTTCAATAGCCTACAGTGGCGATTTTCGGCTTCACGGGAAAAACGCAGGTAAGAGTAAATTATTTGTAAATAGTGCAAAAGACGCTTCAATCTTGATAATGGAAGGAACTAGGGCTTCCAGAGAAAGTAGCCATATTGAATCAGAAGATATCGTGTTTAAAAATTGCCTAATAGCTGCTTCTGAGGCCAGTGATCTTGTCATTGCGAATTTTACTGGAAGGAATATAGAAAGACTAGAAATCTTTCAAGAGATAGCTACAAATATAGGTCGCAAGCTCGTCATAACCGCTAAAATTGCTTACTTGCTTAAAGCACTTGATAAAGTTGATGGAAGCGATAGATTGAAAGATATACTTATATATAAAGAATTAAGCCCGTCAAAGAAATATTGGGAAAAATTAATGATTGGAAGTAAGGAAGAAAGCAATATCTATATAGATCCGAGTAAAATATCTGGTAATCCTAGCAACTATTTACTCTGTTTTTCCTTTTACGATATGAAACATATATTAGACATTAAACCAAAAAGTGGAACATATATTTACTCTTCAAGCGAAGCCTTTGACGAAGAAACTGAATTAGATTTTGTAAGATTCAACAATTGGCTTGAATATTTCGGCTTCAAAATTCATGGTTTTAAAATTGTCGAGGTAAAAGGACGGTTACAGCCAAGTTTCACGAAAGGTTATCACGCCTCTGGACATGTGGATAGAGAGAGCATTAGATGGACAATTGATACCATTGACCCTGATGTCGTCATACCGGTTCACACGAATAATCCTGGCTGGTTTGTTGAGAATTTTGAAAATGTAACCTTGTTAAAAAATGGTGAGACTCTATCGATATAGAATACGATTAATAAAAAATTCCTTTTTCCTTTTCAATAAATTTCGTATTTATTAGATAATCCATCTCAGCATTTAGCCAACATAATTCGTCGTACGTACTTGACGAATTAAACACTTCCTCTGCTTTTTCCATTATATCCCTTATTGAAGGCATTCGGAGATTTATCTTTTGAATCTTTTCTGCTAAAAACCAACACAGCTCGTTATATGTGTAGTTCTTTAACGAAAGATAATAAGCTCCGTCCCTAACTGTGGACTCAAAATTCTCTTCTTCAAGTGCTTCGGGTTCTTCACGTTCTTCAATCTCTTCTGATTTTTCAGCCAATTCAGGTTCTTTTTTTACTGTTTCTGGTTTTAATTTTCTGTACTGATTGATTTGTATTAACCATTTTTCTAGATTCGTTTCCTCCTCGGCTTGAAGTATTTCCACTTCAACAGATTTACCTCGTCCAGTAGGTTCCTCCAATTGAAATTCAGGTCTACGCTCAGTTGTTATACCTGGTTTCATCCCTATCTTCAAATCTTCCATCATTGCTAAAAACGAACCATATTCCTTATTCTGCTCTACAATTAGTACCTTCGCTAAATTACCACGTTCTTTTTCTAATTCCTTTGATATTTCATCAATCATTACCCTTTTCTTAAAGGATACTTCTTGACCTACCCAAATATATATTGTACTTGTATCAGTATCGTCAATAAGATAAATCGCGTTTTCTATAAAGTCTATGTCGGCGATATTGATTAATTCTCCATTGTCATTAATATTATAAAACAACATTGCAATTTCCAAAATAGTAAAATTTACTTTTAATATAAAAATAAATGGATTAAAAGTTTTTAAATCTTTTTTGCTCTTTTTTTTCGAATTAAAATTTCTTAAGTCTGCCAACAATAAATGTTAAGATCAATCGAGCCGTAATCATTAAATACGATGCTTTCATTTTCCAGTAGCTTTATTTGAAGTTCACGACCTCGATAAGGAGGCAATGAAATGCGACCCTTGCTGTTTATGACTCGATGCCAAGGTAAGTTATCTTTTTTTGAACAAGAATGTAATATCCAGGATACCTGCCTTGCAGCACGAGGATTGCCGGCAAGAGCGGCAATTTGACCGTAAGTTGCAACCTTTCCGAGTGGTATCTGCTTAATCAGTTCTTTTACTTGATGAGAAAACGAAGAGGTCATGTTCATTTTACATTAGTTATATGATATAATCCATTTTAGTCCGTTTTTATTAAATTCGCCTGATTTCTCCATCTTTAATAACATATCTTTCAGCTATTAAATTTGGATTCTCCCTTATTTTTTCGTATATAGATTTTTCAATTTGTTTTGAAGCTTCAAGGATTTTATGTAATGGTTTTTCCCCAATTGCCATTTGTGCCAATTCAGTGATATAATACGATTCAATATTCTTATCTGAGGCGTGTTTAGATAATGTAGTGAGGCAACCCGTACATATGTGAGCAATTATGTCTGCGTTTACATCTTCAGCTTCAGAAACTCTCTTCTTTGCCATTTTCCTTCCTAAGGATCTATTTCTTATTATAAGCGGAGCACTGCAACATAGAGATTTTTCTTTATTATGTTTCATTTCCACGACTTCTGCCCCTATAATTTCGAGAAACTCCCTAGGACTGTTGTATATTTTTTTATCCAAACTTCTCCAGGGACATGGGTCTTGAAAAGTTATTCTTTGATTGATTTTATTTTTGAATTCTAATTCGCCCTCATGATACTTTTCGACAAAATAATCGATGATGTTTTGACATTCGATATCGTATCCTTCTATAATTAAGGGATAAACACCTTTCATCATTTTTTCACATTCAGGACAGAAAGAGATAAGTTTTTTTACCCCGAGCTTTTCAAATTTTCCAATAAGTTCAATACCTTTTATTCTTGCTTCATTTTCACCGAAACTGCCATGAACATAACCGTTGCAGCAATATTTCATTCCTCCTACTAAGGGCAAACCCTCTAATAATTTAGTTTTAGCTAGATCAGGAAAAATGTATGGAAGACCACAACCTATATAAAACATTGCTTCACTTTTTGGTGGATTCGTGTATTTTTCTATATCCGGCTTTTTCTTTTCAGTGTCAATCTCTAAACCGATAGACATTAGATTATGAGGGATCTCCTCGGTTATAAGCGACAAACTTGCCACGCCTTTTTGGCGATTTTTTTTTAATCGTATTTCCCTTCTAAGTTCGAATGGATTTGAATGTGTTGGACAAATTATATTACAGTACGAGCAATATGTACAGTTTTTAATTATTTTCCTGGAACTTCTCGTTTCAATCATTTTAGAAATCTCCTCCTTGGCTTTTTCCATCGGTAACTGCAAAAAAGGACACTGTGCAAGACAATTACCACACCGCTGACAAGTTTTTTCGTTAAACAAGTTAATTACCTTTAAAATTCCCTTTTTTCAAGTTTCTTAATAATATTTCAAACTAGAAATGAATAATATAAGTTAATCTTCAGTACAATTTAATTAATATTTATTTTATCATGTTTAAGAATTCAATTTAATTAAATCAAAAAACTGATGAATATGAATTAAGTGCTATTATTGTCGCTATTAATGGCTTACTACTATAGTCAAAATTTCAAAATTACAAATTTTAATTAGAAATAATCTGCTTATTTATTACATTAAGTGTACTAGATTTGATTAAAAATGAATAATGAATTTGACGTAATTGTTGTTGGAGCTGGTCCAGGGGGATCCTTTGCAGCGAAAGTAGCTGCCGAGAATGGGTTCTCAACGTGCGTGCTTGAAAAAGAAGTGCTCAACGAGAAAGGTCGATACAAAGCGTGTGGTGGGGCTATTGCGTGGGAGTTAGTAGAAGAAATTGATTACCCAGAAGATAAAATTGCAAGAGCTATAGAATCGTTAGAACTCCACCACGTAGATGGTGAAGAATATTCTAAAAAAGGAAAAGGTGCGGTAATATGGCGTAGCATTTTTGATAAGTTTCTGACTAACATGGCTGTTGAAAGCGGGGCGAAACTTAAAGAAGGTGAATTGCTGATTAACATTGAGAAACTTGAGCATTTCTACAAAATTACCACTAAGAAAGGATCCTACAGCGCCAAATACGTGATAGCTGCTGATGGTGCCACTTCTCAGACTTTAAAAATCTTGAAATGGCCCTATTTTGATAAAACAAGTATAATCTTAACGATTACGAAAGAAATGAGAACAACTAAAGAAAGCATTGAAAAAATTTTAGGAAAAGAATCTGTTCATTTGTTTTTTGGCGTTAAAAATCTTGTTCCTATCGGTTATGCGTGGTTATTTCCGAAATCTGAAGTAATTACAGTTGGTTGGGGGAATCAAATTAACTTGATAAAAAATTCAAGGGAAGAATTCAACAAATTTACTGATTTACCATTTGTTAAAGAAGCGTTAAAAAATTCAAAAATGGAAATCTTCAAACCTCATCTAATCCCTGTTGGAGTAAGACCTAAATTTTACGAGGACAATGTATTTGCCGTAGGAGATGCGGGAGGTTTTGTCGATCCGATTAGCGGCAAGGGCATACCATACGCAATGATGTCAGGACAATTAGCAATAGAAGCGATAATGACTTGCGTAAAAAGAGATAAACTAGATAAATTAGGGATGGTTTACGAAAAAAATTTGGACAAAAAATTTCTTAAAATCTTAAAGGTCAAGAGAGTCGCACGAGACAGGATATTTGAAAGCGACGAAAATTTAAAGAAATTTTTGTCTCTATGGGAAAATCATCGAAGCTCAGAAATTGTCAGCAGGGGGCTTATTTAGTCTATATCTCCGAGACCTTTTTTGGTTTATTTAAGAGGCTCGTTTCGATCCATGCGCCCATTTTTTAACTACTTAAAAAAATACCAATATAGTAATAATTTCATTTTTTTTTGATCTAATACTATTGAATATTAATAAAATAACGGATGGAAAGTTAAAGATAATAATGAAAAAATCAATAGGATTAAAAGCTCAGTTCATATCCATTAAAAGATATAATATTACCCATTTTAAAGGTTCAAAGATGGATTCATTCTCAAAAATTCTTCCTAATCTCGTAAAAGGTATTCAGAAAGCTAAAAAGGATTATGAAATTGAACTTGACAAGCACGCAGAAGGCGAGAAACTTGCTTCTAAAGAATTTTGGGACGGGATTATTGATAAATCAAGCTCGTTAGGTATTGACCTCATTGGATTTGCTCCAGTGGACGAGAATTTTATCTTTGAAAAGGATCAAACTACTGGCATTGAATATTTATACAATAATGGAATTGTTTTAGGAATGGAGATGAATTTCGAAGCCATAGATACTGCGCCAGGACCTGATGCTGGCTTGGAAGCTCAACGCATATATGCGAAGTTAGGTATTGCCACGAATAAATTGGCAGATTTCATCCGTTCTAAGGGTTATGGGGCAATCGCGTGTCATCCTCTCGGTGGACCTATTCTCTACCCAGCAATGGCAAAAAAAGCAGGTTTAGGAGAAATAGGAAGACAAGGGCTCTTGATCACCAAAAAATTTGGTCCAAGACAGAGACTCTCCTTGATTGCAACAAACGCATGGCCCCTTCCTGAAAAGCCTCGTGAAAATCTTAAGATCTCTGAATTCTGTGAGAAATGTGGAAAATGTATTAGAATGTGTCCAGTTAACGCAATCTTGGAAGAACCAGTTGTTAACGAAAATGGAACACTAACTCGAATTGACTCAAGCAAATGCTTTGAATATTTTTACCAGACTGCTGGATGCTCGGTATGCATTAAAACGTGTCCCTTTCACGAGATTGGATACGAAAAAGTATTTAAAGAAAACTAACCTCCTAATAATAGTCATGAGATTCATCATTAAATATGTGTAAAAAAAATTAACGATAAAAATGAGATGATTTATTAATGACCAAGGTACTAGTCGTGTATTATTCCCGCACGGGAAATACTGAAAAGATGGCAAAAGTCATTGCAGAAACAATTGAAGGAGAAAATATTGAAGTCACGTGCAAAAAAGTTGAAGATACCGATCCAAGCGAACTTTTAGATGTTGACGGCGTGATTATTGGCTCTCCAACTTACTATGGAAACATGGCAGCGGAAATAAAAAAGTTTATAGACAAGAGCGTCTCACTTCACGGCAAACTTGACGGCAAAATCGGTGCTGCGTTTGCATCAGCTGGTATTACCGGACACGAAACAACCGTTATAAGCATCCTAGAAGCATTGCTGGTTCACGGAATGATAATCCAGGGCAACCCAGACGGACAACATTACGGCGCCACTTCTATTGGTAGCTTTAATAAACGAGATGCCCATTGGTGCGAACAATTCGGAAAACGGGTTGCTAAATTGGTGAAGTTAATCTCAAAGAATTAAAGAAAGAATTGAAAAATAAACCTAAAAGCGATCAAAGCAGGAGTAATTAAATGCACTGTGTTAAAACCTTCCGTAAAAGAAAAAATGAAAAATTTAATCGCACGATACTCCTTGTCCAAAATCAAAAGAAAAGAAACTTTTTTAAAAATTTAGTGAAAGCAAAACCATCTCATTAATTATTCACGATAATACTTCACGTTTTTAAAGAAATTGGAAATATTCTCACCAAAAAAGAATATAATTTATAAAAAATAATTCTTATCACGACCATGTATTTTGTTTTGACATGCTTTTATTATTAATTAAATTAAAAAAAAAAATCAAGAAAAAGAGTAAAAATGTCTGAAAAATTATGGAATAAAGTTCTGAGAAATTTTATAAAAGCCGGGAGACTCCCGCTCCCTACAAGCGATACTGCAATTGAAATATTAAAAACAATATTGACCGAAGAACAAGCAAAATTCCTTATCTTATTTAAAAAACCTTCGTACACTCTTGACCAGATTAAATCTAAAACTGATTTAGACGATGAAACTCTTGACAACATGCTAAATGGTCTCATGTACAGCGGGGCGATTTTTGGTATTCCCAGTAGAAGTACGGGCATCATGGTTTATCATCTGACACCTTTTATTCCAGGGTTACTTGAATTTACTTTAATGCGCGGTGAAACGGGTGAAAAAGACAAGAAACTAGCACATTTGCACGATAAATTCTTTAAGGAATTGGTTCAAGGGACTCAGAAAAATTACGATCAAGTTGTATCTGCGTTTAAGAACGCTCCTTCACTTGATAGAATAATTCCTGTTGAAGAAGAGCTTGATGCAATGGAAGAAATAGTGATGCCCTTGGTTGAAATCTCTAAAATCATAGATAATTGCGACACTATCGGGGTAAGTACTTGTTACTGCAGGCACAGCAAGGATCTTCTTGATGAACCCTGTAAAAAAACAAGCGATAGGAAAAATTGTTTTTCTTTGGGGAGAACCGCCAAATTTCTCATTTCGCAAGGCTTTGCCGAACAGGTTTCTAAAGAAGAAGCCAAAACGATATTGAAAAAATGCGAAGACGATGGACTTGTTCATAAAGCCTTTCACGCTAAATTAGACCCTGAGAAAGAAATTGATGGACTTTGCAACTGCTGCAAATGTTGCTGTGGGACTTTTGCCGCCCATTTCGCTGGAGCGTTTCCTTTGATGGATTTAACTTCTTACTTGGCAAAAGTGAACGATGATGAGTGCGTTGGGTGCGGTACGTGCATTGAAAATTGTAATATCGAGGCCATTGAGCTTGTAGACACCATCGCTGTCATAAATGAAAGCAGGTGTATAGGATGTGGCATCTGTGCTTACCTGTGTCCTGAAAACGCTATAAACTTGAACAGAACAGAGCCGAGAAAGGTTTATATCCCGCCTCCAAAACTAACAAGTATTTAAATAATAAAGTTCACACTTAATTTTCCCTAACTTTTTAGCAAATTAGAAATTAAGAAGAAGATCAATTCCTTACATGTGTCCTTAAATCAATCCTGAGTCAATAATGGAGCTGTTCTTAAGTAAACAGGAATGTTATCCATTCAAAATTTATCTAAAGTCTTAATTTTCAATACTAAAGCAATATCAACATTATTCCCCAATAAAAATCTTAACTGCTCTTTTGGTTTCATTTTCCTTACTTTCTCGGCTTTTTCATTTTCAAGCTTTCTTCGCTCAAACTTTAAGGCATTAAAACAAGCGCAACAATACAATTCGACGAAATATGAACACCAGAGTTTTTGGAGGTAAGAGTCAGAAAGCATCCGGTTAGCGCTCTTAAATTTATTAAATTTATTATAGTTCATACATTTTTATTTGAACGTGTCCTTTTAATAACTTAATACAAAAAGTAAAAATTGAAATTTAAAAGGAGAAGTATTATAAAATGAAATTATTGCGTGCTCCCGACGAAAGGTTCGAAAGTCTCCCCGATTTTCCCTTTGAACCTCATTATACAGAGGTTGATGGAATACGGATTCACCACGTGGATGAAGGATCAAAAAATGCTGAAATTATTTTACTGATACACGGCGAACCATCGTGGAGTTTTTTATACAGGCACATGATTCCCATTCTCTTGAAAGCAGGTTATAGAACGGTGGCACCAGATTTAGTCGGATTTGGACGGTCTGATAAACCAACGGAACAAACTGACCATACTTACCGTAAACACGTGGAATGGATGACGAAATGGTTGAAATTGCTTGACCTTCAAAATATTACTTTATTTTGCCAAGATTGGGGTTCTTTAATAGGATTAAGAACTGCCGTTGAAAACCAAGATCGATTTAGTAGAATCGTGTTGTCAAACGGAGGATTACCTACAGGCGAGGAAAGGATGACCGAAGCTTTCACGAAATGGCGGGAATTTTCTAGGACTACCCCTGAGTTTGATGTTAAATTTGTCGTCCAAGGTGCAACATCCACTAAATTGTCTAAGGATGTTTTAAAAGGGTATGACGCACCATTTCCCGACGATTCTTTCAAAGCTGGTGCCCGAATCTTGCCTTCGTTAGTCCCAATTTCTACGGACGATCCAGAGCACGATGCGAATAAAAACGCATTAGAACAGTTCAAGCAATGGAAAAAACCGTTTTTAACCGCATTTTCAGACAGCGATCCCATCACCCGAGGTGGGGAGAGGCTCTGGCAAAAAATCGTTCCAGGTGCTCAAGGACAAAAACACACCACGATCAAAGGCGCGGGCCATTTCGTTCAAGAAGACAAGGGTCCTGAGCTGGCTGAGCTTATCGTAGAATTTGTAAAAAATAATCCCTGATTCATTCCATTCTGTTGCTCTTGGGTTTAATAACATCCCTCCCGATAAAATGATAAAACCTGAAGAAAAAGCAATTGGTTTTTTCAATGGTGAATGTGTTTAAATTTTCTTTCAAGATTCATTATTTTTTCAACTACTTCCTTCCAATTTTTTACACGAATTATGTTTTTTTCGCATTTGCATTCTTGATTCCAGGGTTGGTCGAATAATAGCAAATATTTTCGCATCTTTTTTTTTAATGGTTCCACTAAATTCGGATTATCGTCCACGTAGATATCGTAGTCGTGAGTGAGTTTCAAGTCGTAAGGTTTAGAGTTCACCAAGATTAAATTTCGATAATGAAGTCCTTGCTTAATCCCGTGAAAGGTTAGCTTCTTTTCTAGTTGGGATTTATATTGAGAACTCCTGGCTGAAACGATATCTACCTTGTTCATGGCGTTTAATTCTTTTAAGTACTCGGTAATTTTATCGTCGATGAGAGGAATTGTCATTGAATCTCTGTATATTTCGTAAAAGATTTCGTAGCATTGCTCTTCAGAAACGTTCCAGTCCCTAAAAAACTCCCATCGGGTAATATCGCTCTTTCGATAACTAGTACTATATCTCTCGTTAAATATCTCGCAAAATTTCTCGATAAACTCCAGCAAGACTCCGTCCACATCAACAGAAATTTTCATAGTCCATTCATTCTTGGTAATATTTCATTAAATAAATAAATTAGGAATAGGGATTTTAATTTTCTAATAAATAATTTGATTTTCATCTCATTAACTTAAAAAATCATCAAGCACGCACCCATCTGGTTGAACCCATTGACTTATCATGTAAAAATTATACATGTAAATGCAATTACAAGATAAAATATATTAGGTTAAAAATAAATTGTTTAAAAATTTCATATTAAACTAACAAATGATGAATAAATAATTTATTTTCAAATTTATGATGGAAAAACTTCTTTTAGACCCATATTTTCGGACTCTAGATGAGATCTTTTCTCATGAGGACTTGGAACGCTTAAGAAATGTGGTGGAAATTATATGGGGCAAGGATAAAAAGCTACCAAGAAAGGAAGCTCGAAAAGCGAAAAAAGAGGCATCAATAATCGTGACTGGCTTCTGGCGGTATGGTTCCGTGGATGAAGTGGAAGCCCCTAAACTTAAAGCGATTATTGAAGTTGGAGGACATCACCCTTCTCCTAAGGCTCTCGATTACGATATTTGCTTTCGTAGAGGTATCAGGGTACTGAGTTGTGCGCCAGCTTTTGCCCCCATGGTCGCAGAAATGGCACTAGGGCTTGCTATATCGTCTGCAAGGGACATTGTAAATGCGGATAAAGCAATGAGATCGAGCACGGAGAAGTGGAGCTACTCAGGAGTATCTACATTGTACGGCCAACTAGTTGGAATTATTGGCTATGGGAATCTTGCCCGATCCCTAAGACGCCTTCTATCACCTTTTGGATGCACCATGCAGGTTTACGATCCTTGGCTTACAGATACTTACTTAAAGAGCCAAGATCTGATTCCAGTTACACTAGAAAAGCTGCTAAAAACATCAAAATTTATCTTCGTGTTGGCTATTCCGTCAGCGGAGAACAAAATGCTTCTCTCACGACCGATGTTGGAGAAGATACAAAAAGATGCCGTGCTGTTGCTTCTTAGCCGTTCTCATCTGGTGGATTTTGATGCTCTCATTGACTTGGTTGATGGTGGTAATTTCAAGGCTGCGATCGATGTATATCCACAGGAACCACTTCCTAAAGA
>JAUXAJ010000347.1 GCA_030620005.1 Promethearchaeota archaeon
TCATTTAAACCAAAAAAACTCACGGATTTTAAAGAAGCTTCAATACAATCGATGTTGCTTCCGTTAAATACTAATTTTGATAGGTTAGTCCATTCTCTTGAGGACTTTAACTTCCTTTTTACTAATTTTTTTTTATAATTAAAAAATTCAAATATTGATTTTACTTTCTCCTGCAACAATTCATAGAAGATTTTATCGTCGTGCTTTGCCTTTTCAGCAATGAAATGCAAGTTAATTAATATCTTATCTAAAATTACCTTGTTCTCAAGTTGTTCGTTGTCCTTAGAGTTTTTAACTTTAATTAGTGTTGAATTCATTAAATTTGAGAATTCGTTGTTGTAAAAAATTATATTACTAGTAAAAGTCGAATTAAAATCGCTTAACAAACAATTTTTTAAATTTGATGTTTTAAATATTGAATAATCAAACATTATCAATGGGGGCCTGAGAATTGTTTTTGAGACTGTCCCCTTGTTTAATGAATGTAGGAATAATTTATCTATTTGAAATCGTGGAGGATATCCTTCATTTAACTCTTTTTCACTATTATAACAAAAATCTAAAGATAAGCTCGGTGTTGTCGCACCCAATCTTTTAAACTTAAGAATTTGGGACGATAAAATATCGAGATAAAACGTTACTTTTTCTTTTTTTAGAGAATCGAAAAGAAAGAGAAATTTGTTATTGAATTCTCCTAAAAGAAGATCTGATGAGAAGTATGACTTAAAAACCTTTAAAACATCAATAAAATTTAAGACTAAATTTATATAGTCTTTAGATTTATTTAGTTCTTTTATTTTATTCGAATTATTTTTTAAAATCATGTTCAATATTGTTTCAGAATTAATGTAAAAGCCAAGAGGTCTTAGACTCCAGTAATTCAAGTGTAATAAAGCCACTTCTTTAGATAAATACATGTCTGCAAGATGATTAGGTAACAAATTCAACAACAAGAATTGTTCTGAAGCTTCGGAACCTAATTTTTTTATGAAGTTATCGGGATCAAGAACACAATTAGGTGAATCAAATAATTTAAAGACTTCAAAAGCCGGAACTCCTAGTCGAGTTAATTCGTGCCTAACATTTTCAAAACCATTTTCTATTAGAACGGCATTGACATACTCCCTCATTAAAGGAGCCGTTAAATAATTAATTTTAGTTTTAGAGAGCCTTTCTTCAACTTGTTGAGCAATCTGTTTAGCGGGGAACTTTTCCATTCTACCCTCTTTTATTAAAAATTCTTCAATTTTCCTTGCATCAAAAGGCTCTTTCGAATACTTGGATGTCCTGATCATTATTGTTTTATTTTGAGCGTTAAGTAATTTTTCCATGAACACGATGCTTTTAAGCATGTTTTTTCCAAGGTCAGTGAGACCGTATCCTTCAGATGTAGACGACAAAAAATCAACCTTTTTTAAAGCGTTCAAATGAAATGAAAAATTTATCGAATTAGGATTAGATCCTAATACTTCTTTTTGAAGCGCTGAAAAGGATAATGGTTTGTCAAATAGATTTATACTTTTCAAAATGTTTATTCTAACTTGCTGGCCAAGCACTTTTAGTTGCTTTTCTAAAGCATTAGAATTTTTGTCGGAATTCACTTCTTCTCTGAATCGTGTAATTCATTTATTTCTTCTTAAAAAATATTAGGCTTATTAAGTATATAAAAATTTGCCCATTTATAATACACAAAATACATTTTTATAATATCGTGGTGATATTAAATCTTAGAATAAGAATTATTATACAAAAAAATAACAAATTTATCGTGCTGAAACGGCAATTCTTTCGATTTCGTCTTTTCTTTTCACCGCTCTTGAGTCTTGACTATTCCTTGAAGCTAGCATTAACTCTTGCGCTAAGACCTCCTCAAATAATTTTACATTACCAAGAGATCTGGAACCAATCGCCTGAACTATAAATTTTATCCCCAAATCTACTCTTCTTTGGGGTGCAACATCCACAGACGAAGCGTAAGAAATGCCTCCCATCGCTATTTTCGTTGTTTCTTCTCTTGGAGCTGTATTTATAATCGCATCCACTAAAACTTGGATTGGATTTTCTCCAGTATTAAGGTTTATTAATATGAAAGCATTTTTCAAGCTAATTGTGATTTTATATTTTTTCCCTGAATTATGCGAAGATTTATGTCCTTTTATTCTTCCAGACAGAAATCCAGGCGCAAGCAATCGATTTAGAAATCGCTCGATAATCGATACTTTTGAAGATTTCCAGAACTTCTTATGGGTGTGTCTGCCCATACTTTGAGGGACGACAATTCTCTTCAAATTTATATAGCTTTCTAGCGTATAATCTCTAATCTCAATATTGTTAAACGACCACTTGTTAAAAAGTTTTATCTCTTTCTTAGTTTGCTTAGTCTTGCTCATGATGGTGATGTCCAATTTTTAGTTATTAAATTATAAGTGAAATAATATATAATTGCTTTAATTTTTTTTGAAAATCGATTTTTTGAAGTTTATATCAAAAATTTTAAGTTTAAAGGATTATTTATTTGATTATATTTTGGATTAAGTTTAAAAAAAATGGATAAAGTATCATGCCAAAGGGATTATATGCCGCGAGGCAATTGAGAAAGAATAGAAAGCACTTCCGATGGAGCAAAACAAAGTATAAAAGAAAGAAGTTGAAGCTGAAGCAAAAGGTAGATCCTCTAGAAGGGGCTCCTCAAGCCCTAGGTATTGTTTTAAAGAAGGTAGGTCGAGAAAGTAAACAACCTAACTCCGCAATCCGAAAATGCGTTCGAGTTCAGTTAAAAAAGAATGGGAAATCTATCACAGCCTTTCTCCCGGGCGATGGGAGCCTAAATTTTATAGATGAGCACGATAGAGTTATTTGCGAAGGAATTGGGGGGGCGAAGGGGCGTGCCGTAGGCGATCTTCCGGGCGTAAGGTGGAGGGTCGTTAAAGTAAACGGTGTAAGTTTATCAGCTCTCTTGAGCGGTAAGAAGGAAAAACCATTAAGATAGATGCTTTTTAAAGTTCTTCTTTAATTTAATTTTGAATCGTAGAAATTGTGCTCTACAATAATATCTTCTATATTAAAAAATTGAACGATTCTTCTTGAAGAACCTTGATGTAATCCTCTCGTTTTTAAATTATTACATCCTTACAATGTTTAATAAATCTTAAAATCAAACCATAAGAAGCACATGTAAAGGAGAATAGGTTTGGTTTAAGATGTTTCAAATTCAATTCTTTGTGTTTATAATTACATTATCGACTATGAAGTGACGTAATACAAGTTCTTTAATTTTCTTGATCATGCTTCCGTTTTTTCCAATTGCCTTGCCCCGATCTTGAGGTCGCACTGAAATCACGACAGTTTTCTTCTTGTTTTCTTTAATTTCAATGCTTTGAACCTTGACTGCGTTTTTAGTTGTATTCAAGATGTATTGAATAAATTTATTAATGTTTTCAGAAAAAGGTATCACATCGATTTTCTTTTGGAGTTTGATCATTAAATCCTTAACATGCTCGCCTGCTTTTCCGATTGCTTTTCCCACATCATCTTTTTTCACCAAAAATATAATTGATTCATTTTCTGGTGATCTGAAAATAATACAATCTTTAATAATGGCACCGCTAATGTTGTTGAATAAATTGATATATCTCATGGATTCCTTATCGAGTTTAATATGTCTTTTGATCATTTTGTATTTGCCTCATTAAGTGCTATTTTACTTTTGTTTTTAATGAAAGTATATCACTATCTCCCGGATCGTTGATTCCAATTACAGAAATCATATATGGTTTTGCTAACGCTAACCCTAAGTCCCAGCTTGAACCTTTATATTTATGAATGTGTATTCTGTCTTTTTGTTGTAGAAGAGAATTAAAATAATTCAACTGGTCTTCAAAATCACTAGGACAATTTTTTGAAATTATAAGCATTTTAAATAGATTTTGTCTTAAATACTTCAAGACACGATTCTTACTGTATATTATTTTGCCCGTCTTATAACTCACCTTGATCGCCTTGTTAATATCAAATTCTTTTACTTTTTTTCGAGACAAATCTACGGGACTTCTGCTTTTCTTGGCCATTTTTCTTCAAACAATAATCTATCTATTTAATATCTAATTGTAATAATAACTAATAATAATTTATTATTTTATAATTTTACTCAATATGAAAGCATTTTTTAATTTTCCATGGTACTAAATCATGATGGACCGCTGCCTTCCTCCATTTCTTTTAAAATCTTGAGGTTAGCATCCAAATCGAACATTATTTGAACGCCTCCAGTTCCAAACCTTGGCGCAATTTGCCCGACTACTACATTTTCAGGGATACCAAGCAATCTTTCTTCTTCACCATATAATCCGGCATCCAGTAATTGGTTTACAGTGACCTCAAATGCCGCTCTTGCAAAAACGCTTGATTTTGAACCAGAAAGCCCATGTCGACCAATTGATTGAATGGATCCCGAACAACACATTAAATCGGAAAGAATTAAGAGGTGTCTTAAGTCGACATCTAAACCTTGTTGTTCAAGAACTTTTTGAGATTCCAGAATTATCATATAACGTGC